>NZ_JBKHUP010000037.1:0-65882 GCF_046565525.1 Coleofasciculus sp.
GCAGCCGAACCGCCATAAATCAGGTTATCGCCGCCTCCAGCATCAATTATATTTTCCCCTTCATTGGCATAAATCGTATCATTGCCATCTCCAGCCGTAATCCAATCAGCAGCCGAACCGCCGTAAATTTGATTATTGCCACCTCCAGCATCAATTATATTTTCCCCTTCATTGGCATAAATCGTGTCATTGCCATCTCCAGCCGTAATCCAATCAGCAGCCGAACCGCCATAAATCAGGTTATCGCCATCTCTCGCTATAATCCTATTGGTTCCTTCACCTCCATAAATGACATCATCACTGGATGTGCCTTCTAGCCAATCATCACCAACTGTGCCAAAAATGTAATTCATCGACTTGCTCCAAATATGATTGTTTGATATTGGGTTACCTCTTGGATATCTTGGCTAATAAGGCAACATCCCACTGACCTATTAATTCTTGCGGAAATTAAATCGCGTTAACCCTCTTTCTAAAAACAATATGAATAAGATATTTTTTAGACAGAGTAAAATTTAATTCAACTTTATTTTATAAACTTTTGTCTTGCTTTTTGTAAAGTTTTCATAAAGAAATTATCAGAACTTTATGAAGTTTTGGTCAAGACACCACCTAACTTATGGGCATCCCAATGCCAGCAATGTCTTGACGCCTAAATGCTGCTGTACTATCCAGTTCATCTTAAGTCGGGCTGGCTGAATCAGTGTGGTGGTGAGGGTAGGGAACGGGGAACAGTTAGATAGATAACGTATCCCAGAATACAAAGAATGAGTGAATACTCAACTTACGCATCAGCCCAATACTGTTTGGTTAAGGGAAATAGGGGGAGCTTGTAGAGAGGTTTGAACCTCCAGAAAACATTCAACTAGAGCTTATCTGAGCAGTATGGCGAATCAGCTAAGCTTCTATCTGCCAAAATCTCAAGGGATCATCCGATAGATGTATTCCTCTATACATAAACTATAAGGTTAGGTTAAGAGATTCTCGAAAATTCATAATCTTTTTTTCAGATAAAAAATTATAGATAGGGTGTATGCTTAGATATGGAGGTTAACCTGTTCTTAACCAGAGAAACTCCACACTACTGTTACGAGGGTCAATGCCAATGGTTGGTGTGGTTTCACCTCGCCCAGAGCGGGAGGTCGAAATTTTACATGTTGTTCCGGGTCGTCTAAGACTCCGAGTCTTAGGAGAGGAGCCGGGAACCGTATTGAGATCCGTTACACCCCACCTGCGAAAGCGGGACGGCGTGCGAGAGATACGAACCAATGAGCAAATCGGAAGTTTACTCATTACCTTTGATACGAATCAGTTATCTCTAGCTCAACTCTTTGAGATCCTGCGGGATTTAGGAATTGCCGAAATTAAACAGCCACCGAGTCAGGAACCCTTAGACTCAGAGGCTTGGAAAAAAGCGGGAACTCAGCTTCAATCGTTCATTCCCTTATTAATTGGACTATTGACCACAAGGCAACTGGGACTTCAAGGATGGCGGTCAATTGCAGTTTATCTACTGACAGCCAATGTCGTCCGTCAGATAATGCAGAACTTGAATTTGGCAGAAGGGAAGACAGAAGAAAAAGAGACAAAAGAAAAAGTAGAGGACACAAGGCAGAAGGCAGAAGGAAATAATGCCGATTTAGATGGGCATGATATTACCAATGCAACACCTTATGAACTCAATGACAAGCATCCAATAGTCGCACTCAATACCAATTCAACGGTTGTCTATAGCCTGGTTCACGCGGTTCCTGGACGGATGCGTTTTCGTGTCCCTAAAGTTGCCGAAGATCCAGCTTATCTGCGGCGATTGGAATTGTTAGTTAAAAAAGATGACTGGATTACCCAGATGCGCTGCAACAGCACCGTCGCATCTGTGGTGATGACATACAACCCAATCGAGGTTTCCGAAGCTGAAGCTGGGTTACATTTCATTAGTCTGATTCAAATCGCCGCTAATCCTGATTCCAGGGATGTAGAGACGTGCCATGGTACGCCTCCAGGCACGTCTGGGAACCCGGTGGTAGGGGCGGGTTTTACCGATAACATTCAGGAGACAAAAGATAACTTGACTAAACCCGCCCTTCCAGATGAACCAGAGGAAGGATCTGAGGAAATTGCAGCAGAGCCGGATTTGCCGCCACCGGAGACAAGTTTAGCTCCTCCTGTGCAGGTAGAGGAAGAGGATCACAGGAGCGAGGGATGTAGAGAGAGTTCTGTTGATCAGGATTTACTACCACCGAGCACTGATGATTCTGTTGCTGATAAGCCAGAACTAACGCCAGATTCTCAGCCCGCGATCGCAACTTCCGTGAGTCCTTGGTTGGAACTTAAGTCAGCCGCGCTTTTAACCCTGCTCAAATTGATGGCAAAAACGCCAATCGTAGGCGTTTGATCCGGGTTTTGAGCCAAAAAGGGTAGGTTTCACAAGACATATTGCTCAACCGAAAGTTTGAGTTGCAATTTTCATCCTAGGGAGAGTGTTAACTCCCTTTATTGCTCGCCAAAATAAATTGTATCGACAAAAAAAAGAGGGTGGTGATAATGAAGCAAGTGGTTTTGAAATCTGGCAATGTTTCCCAGAAACAGATAGCCCCTGTGGAACCTAAACCTCCAACTGTTGTAGAGCGGACGAAGCCAAAAACACGGCAGTTTCAGGTAACCTATCGAGTGGTTCACTCAACACCCGGACGAGTGCGGTTTCGGATTCCCCGCATTGCTCATGATTCTAACTATGCTCAACGGCTGCAAAGGCTTTTAGCCGCAGAACCCCAGGTAACGTCTGTGCGGTTAAAACCAGCCGCTGCATCGGTGGTGATTCGGTATCTTCCCGGTGAACCTGATAGCCAGATGCGCTCCCGTTTAGGGAAAGTGATTCAGCTTGCTACCAATGCGGCGCTAACGATTCCAGGAAATATTACATCGACTCAGCCAGAAAACTCTGCAAAACCCGGAGATTGGTCTAGATTAAAATTACCGACGTTAGCCACACTAATTTCTCTAGTTAGTGGTCCATTGGGGTTATCCTTCCATCCTTTAATTTTGGGTGGTACAATCGCACTAGCCACAATCCCAGTCGCTCGACGGGCGCTGGAAAGTATTACTCAGGAACGCCGCCTCAATGTGGATTTTCTTGATCTAGCCGCGATTACAATTATTACCGCTCAGCGTCACTTCCTCACCTCCTGTAGTATGTTAGGGCTAATTGAACTGGGTGAGGCAATTCGAGAACGTACAGCGCGTTCGTCTCACAATCAAACCTTAGACTTACTCAGTTCCTTGGCGCAGTTTGTTTGGGTGGAACGCAATGGCGAAAAACAACAAATTCCGATTGAACAGGTACAGCCAGAGGATACGGTAATTGTTTATCCGGGGAATCAGATTCCCGTCGATGGGCAGATTCTTCAAGGCAAAGCCCTGATTGATGAGCAAAGACTCACGGGTGAAGCTATGCCGGTGGTGCGAAGTGAGGGCGATAGCGTTTATGCGTCTACGTTGGTACGGGAAGGACAACTTTATATTTTAGCTGAACGCATCGGTGCGGATACTTTGGCAGGGCGGACATTAAAGTTACTACAAGATGCACCTGTTCATGATACTCGTGTAGAAAACTATGCGGCGAAAATTGCCGATCGCATGGTAGTACCCACATTATTATTAGGTGGGGTTATTTTTGCTCTGACTCGGAATGCAGCGAGGGCGGCGTCGATTTTAACCATTGATTTTGCTACGGGGATTCGGGTATCAGTACCCACAACGGTGATGGCGGCGATGTTAAGTGCAGCACGTCAGGGGATTCTATTGCGGAGTGGGCGGGCGTTAGAACAATTGGCGCGAGTTGACGCGATCGTTTTTGATAAGACGGGGACATTGACACAAGGCGATGTGGCAATAATTGGGATTACAACCGCTGATCCTGCTATTTCTGAATTGGAGGTGCTGCGACTTGCAGCAGCAGCAGAACAACGGATTACCCACCCCGTTGCGGAAGCGGTGATGCGTTACGCCAATTATCAGGAGGTGATTGTACCCCAGCGTGGTGAGTGGGATTACCAAGTCGGTTTAGGGATTCAGGCGCAAATTGAAGGACAGACGGTTTTAGTCGGGAGCGAACGCTTCTTGGTGAAAGAGGGAATTGACTTAGAGTCATTCTATACCGCCCATCCTGAGGTGAAGACAACTGGATATCCGACAATTTATGTGGCAAGTAATGGCAGATTGCTGGGTATATTGCAATATACCGATCCCTTGCGCCCAGAAAGTGCCGAAGTGATTGCCATGTTGCGAGATGAGATTGGGGCAGAAATTCATATACTAACCGGGGATAATTGTCAACGGGCGGCGGTGGTAGCGGCTCAATTGAATATTCCTCCCAGTCATACCCACGCTGAAGCCTTCCCCCAACGCAAAGCGGAAGTGGTACAACAGTTACATGAAGCTGGGAAAACAGTGGCGTTTGTTGGCGATGGACTGAATGATTCAGCGGCGTTAGCCTATGCTGATGTATCGGTATCCTTCCGGGATGGTTCAGATATTGCCCGTGAAACCGCTGATGTGGTGCTGATGCAGAATAATTTGCGGGGTTTAGTGGAAGCTATTGCGATCGCACGCAATGCTAAACAGATTATCCGCCAGAATACCAATATTGTCGCTGTACCTAATTTATCCGGTTTAGCGATCGCGGCTACGGTGGGATTAAACCCAATGACGGCAACATTAATTAACAATGGCTCTAGTGTCATTGCTGGGGTCAACGGATTACGCCCTGCACTCAAAGGAGATAAAGCCACGATTGATGTTGAAGTTACTAGGGACTAATTAGAGTTTTTCCGACTGTAGGGGCGGGTTTCACTATTATCTGATATTGTCACCCGGATGTGACTAAACCCGCCCCCATCTCCCCTGATTCCGTAGAAGGGCGGGTTTAGTTAAGTTAGAGACACGACAGAACGTTATCGGTAAAACCCGCCCCTACAACCAGATTCCCCTGCTCCCCCAGCTCCCCCAGCTCCTGATAACTGCTCACTGATAACTGATAACTGCTCACTGATAACTGATAACTGCTCACTGATAACTGATAACTGATAACTGATAACTGCTCACTGATAACTGATAACTGCTCACTGATAACTGATGACTCCCCAGCTCCCTCAACCTAAAAGTTTTCAATCTACGTTTGGAGGTGTTTTATGAGTTTATTCGATCTCGAAGATTTAGTCGAAGACATTGGTATTCCCGGTGTCCTCATCGGTATTGGTGCCGTGGTTCTTGCACCGATTTTTGGTCCGGCGTTGGCGAAAGCAGGCAAACCCGTTGCCAAAGCCGCGATTAAAGGTGGCATTGTGTTCTATGAAAAGAGCAAAATTGTCATGGCAGAAGCTGGCGAAGCTTTGGGCGATTTAGTGGCACAGAGTAAGGCAGAACTGGCGACAGAACAAAACGGGAATAGCATTGTTCAAGTGTCCAATCATCCGGAAACAAACTAACCTTGTATCCCTAGCATCATACGTTTCCCTGGAGCGGTTGCTAGAATAACAGTTCCGGAAAAGTTTTTTGAATTAAGGAGGTAGAGTATGGCTTTTAAAATAACTGATCTGTTTGAAGATCTGGGTGTTCCCGGTGTTGTGGCTGGTATTGGTGCCGTTGTTGCTGCGCCGTTGCTGATTCCGGCTGTTGCCAAGGTGGGTAAACCCGTTGCCAAGGCGATGGTCAAAGGTGGAATTGTCCTTTACGAAAAAAGTAAAGGGATGATGTCAGAAACGGGTGAGGTTTTTGAAGACATTGTGGCGGAAGCTAAGGCAGAATTGGCAGAACAAAAAAGCCAAGCTGAATTGGAACCCGCGCCGAATAGTGAAATCGGTTAATTTCTATTAACCCTGTAGAGACGTTGCATGCAACGTCTCTACAATTCGCGAGGCACAATTTATAATTGAGAATTAATTATGCTGATAACCAATAATTCCAAAATGCCAAAATTAAGGGAAACGACGCCAGAAATAGGTAGTTCACCTATTTATGTAGAACTTATCAGTCAAACCCCAGGGCGAGTGCGATTGCGGGTGGCTCCAGAGTATCGCCAATCTCAGGACATTGAACCGCTGATTAAGTTGTTGAATGAACGTCTAGAGATTTATCGGGTACGAGCTAATATCCACAGTGGCAGTATTACTATTTTTTACGCCCAAGATCACATTAATTTTGAGGGAGTTTGGGCGATTTTGCAGGATTTAGGGGTCACGTTTAGCCCGATTCCTGAACAACCGCGAAATTCAGCTAAGGGTCAATCTGATGCGGCGGCTAGCGTAACTTACGCTGTCACTCATCTCAACCGTCGCGTGAGACGGGCAACCGATGGGATAATTGATATAAGGTTTTTGATTCCGCTGGGACTTAGTGTTTTAGCGATAAGACAATTAATCGTTAAGGGATTGATGATAGAAGCGATTCCTTGGTATGTTTTAGCCTGGTATTCCTTTGATAGTTTTATTAAGCTGCATTATACCAGCGAACCACAGGAATAGTTGCTCTTTAGTTTGTAGTTTGTAGTAAGGGCTTTAGCCCTATGTAGCCATATAGTCGCTGGCATCAGTTAGGATACATCAGAATGTAGTAGAGACGTTCCGGTGGAACGTCTCTTTTTCTTACGAACGTGGTTGAAACGGTGCATTCAGGTTATCGTGTAAGGGAGAGTTTAATGCCTGATAAACGGTGAACAAAATTAAGCAGGTTTGGCAGCTTCTCAACACCGATATCCGGGAATTAGGGAAACCGGGAGAAATTGCCGAGGCTGGCGCAGAGGTTTCCAAAGCTGGGTTAGAATTAGCGATCGCGCTAGGTTTATTTGCAACGCCAGCCGCACCTGTGGCGGCGGTAGCGGCTGGGTTATCATTTGTGGGACTCACTCGCAAAGGGGTGAACCTGTATCGTGATAAGGGAAAGACAAGCTTAGAAGAGTGGGCTGCGATCGCGTTTCCTTTAGCCTATCTGGAAAGCTTCGATAAGTTGGTGCGTGAGAATGATTGGCTACAGCAAAAAATCGGTTCTGGGATATCGGATCAGGCGGCTAAGTCGCAACTTGAACAGCTTGGAGAACTTCAACTCGACCAAAAACTAATTGAAGATGCTTTAACTTATTTTCCTGAATCCCGGTTAGGACAGGCGTTAAATCAACAATTATCCGATTACTTAAAACAAGCGGGATTAAATCAGTACAGTATTCCCATTGTAACCGGATGGGTAGCCTGGGGAATCTATCCGATAATTGATCAGCTACTCTCCTACGAATCAGAGACGATCACCCAACCTCTACAATTAACCCGCACCGCCGCACGGGAAACCCAAGCTACCCAGAAATATGGCAGCATTGAATCCTATTTAACGGAACAAATATCTCCTCATACCAGTAATCCTTTGTTACAAACTCAGTGGAAGGTATTGGGTGAAACGTTCACGCTTCCGGATATCTATGTGCCACTGGAAGCCCATTTAGTCGATAAAAATGGCAAAGTTGATAAAAAAGCAGACCCAGTTAATTTAGAACAGTGGGCAAAAGAACAGCTTACGAAGCCGGATAAAAACGGTCAAGTCTTGTTCATTCAAGCTGGACCCGGACGAGGAAAAAGTGTCTTTTGTCGGATGTTTGCCAATTGGGTGCGAGAACATCTTCATCCCATCTGGACACCGATTCTGATTCGACTCTGGGATATTGACGCCTTTGAAAACAATATCGAAAATACCCTCCGCGCTGCGGTTAAGGCAGATTTTGTTAAGAGTGATGACGGCTGGTTAACTGACCGCAATACCCGATTTTTATTCGTGCTGGATGGGTTTGATGAATTGCGAATGGAGGGGAGAACCACAGGCGGGATTGAAAAGTTTCTCAAACAGGTGGGAAATTTTCAAAGCAATTGTCAGCAAACTTCACAACTGGGACATCGGTTTTTAGTCACGGGTAGAGAATTAGCATTACATGGAATTGAACGATTTCTACCTCGCAATTTAGAACGGGTAGAAATTGCCCTAATGAATGACAAACTCCAGCAGAAGTGGTTGGGGAAATGGTCAAATTTAGTGGGTGAGGATAAAGCTAACGCATTTGGGGAGTTTTTACAGGCTCAAAACTGCCCGGAACAGGTAAAGGAATTGGCGCGAGAACCGCTATTACTTTACCTTTTAGCTGCGATGCATCGGGATGGTGAAATATCCTTGGAACTGTTTGAGGGAACCAGCCGCGCTGATGCCAAAGTGTTGATTTATCAAAAAGCTTTAGATTGGGTACTGACTCAGCAGCGTTCTCAAGAACTGAATCTGGAACTTACTGAACAGGAAACAGAAGGCTTGCGGCGCATTCTCACAGAAGCGGGGTTATGCGTCACTCAATCGGGTGGAGAGTGGACTTCAATTGGTATGATTGAGGAACGTCTCAAGGGAGATGATCAAGCCAGAAAATTGTTAGAAAAGGCACGAGAACGCATTGGTGATAATCCGTTGAGAAATGCCCTAGCAGCGTTTTATTTACGACCCGCTTCTGCTTCTGAAGCCACAGAAGGAGCGGTGGAATTTGTCCATAAAAGTTTTGCTGAATTTTTATGCGCCCAGCGGTTAGTTGAAAGCTTGAAAGAGTGGGTTGAACCGCGCCGCAAACGTGGGGGTTTTCTAGTTAGCCAGGATCAGTTAGCTGAGGAAGTGTACGACTTACTGGGTTACGGGGGGCTGACATGGGAAATAGTCGAGTATGTGATGGCGTTGTTTAATGTCAGTAACGAAGAATTTGTACAATTATTCCAGCGTTTGGAAGAGTTTTACCTCGATTGGTGTAATGGGGAGTTTATTAATGCAGAACCCACGAGTAATCTGCCTCAGAAAACGATGCTGCAATTGCGAAAGCATGGTAGTTTGATGGGATTGCGAGAGGTGGATATCTATGCTGGGCTAAATATGATGATTCTGCTTTTAGAATTGAAGGATTATTCTGTGATCAGGGATGAACTGAAGGGTAAGATTAGCTTTAATCCTTGTGGTCAGCCAGATAGTGACAGTTTTGAGCCAACTCGATTGCTTCGCATTATTAGTTATAGCAATAGCGTTAAAGTTGACACCTTTTCAAATACAGTTAACCCATTTCTTAGCAACGTCAATCTCAGTGGCGCTTACCTGAGTGGAGCAAACCTCAGTAGCCTAAATCTTAGCCTTGCAAACCTCACCGACGCCTATCTGAGTGGGGCAAACCTCAGTGGCGCAAATCTCTGCCTTGCAAACCTCACCGATGCCTATCTGGGCGGGGCAAATCTCAGTGACATATACTTAAACAGTGCAAATCTAAATCGTATTTTCTGGGATGAATATACTCAATGGAAAAATGTGCGAGGATTAGAAACAGCAATCACTGTGCCAGAAGGGTTAAAGCAACAGCTATCGCTTTCCCCACCCAATCCACCACCAGACGCGCCCAATTCATGAGCCGCTCAAATGCTGAGCCATCCTAATGTTAAGACAACAGACAGGGAAGACGCGATCGCAGGCTGTGAAAGGGCGAGTTTTGCAACCCCGTTATCGGTTATGTTTTGATATGTTAGTCCCTAAACCCGCCCCTACAGATTAGGTTTACGATAGTGCGATTAATTTAGTCCGCGTAGGCGGACTTTGTTTGTGTAGCTGCGATTTCCAATCGCCAAGGCTTTGGGAGCTCGCGCCCGCCCCTACAGATTAGGTTTACGATAGTGCGATTAATTTAGTCCGCGCAGGCGGACTTTGTTTGTGTAGCTGCGATTTCCAATCGCCAGCTAAGATATAACCTGATTAAGTTGTTTAACCACCCACTTCCGCACGACTTGATGCACCTCGGCGGCTACTTCGTCTAAAAATCCCTCTTGCATGAGAAACTCTTTAGCCACCTCAGCCGGTTCGCGCTTCTTACCACTCACCTCATAATTCAATCGTTGCATCGTTTCATTCGTTAACTTTGGCGCTAACTTATTCAGCGCCTCTCGGATTCCGGGATACTTCTCCAGTGTTTCTTGACGCACCACTGGCGCAACTTGATAGGGAGGGAAAAAGTTTTGATCATCCTCTAATACAACTAAATTCAATGCACTAATTTCACCATCGGTACTAAACCCCACCACTACATCAGCTTGTCCTTCGGTTAAGGCTTGATATCTTAACCCCGGATCAGTCGGAATAAATTTTTTAAGTTGAAAATCCCCATACACTTGTTTTAACCCCGGTAATCCATCCTCACGTAACTCAAATTCCGGTGGACCAATCAACGTTAATTGACTTGCCTGATCAACCAGATCAGAAATTGTTTTAATATTATAGTCTTTAGCCGCCTCCGGCATCATCACCAAGGCTTGCGTATTATTCATCGGTGCAGGTTCTAGCCAAACCAGATTATATTTCTCTTGATAACTATCCGCCACCGTTTGATAAACCTGCTGCGAATCACTACTGACAGGACGCTTTAACACCGTTAATAAAGCCGTCCCCGTATACTCTGGATATAAATCAATTTGACCACTTTCCAAACCCGCTTGCGCCACGGGTGTTCCGCCCAAGTTTAACTTGCGTTCAACTTCAAACCCTTGATTTTCAAGTACCAGCGCATACATTTCCCCTAATATAAATTGCTCAGTAAAATCTTTCGATCCTACCTTAATCGCACTCCCACCCCCCTGACAAGCGATCGCGAATACCATCGTCAACAGGGCAAGTCCAATCAGAGTAACAGTTTGACGCACTCGGGGCATAAATCTACCAAGTCTCAACATTCTTGTATGGTATCAAGAAATGGAGATAACTTCCTCAACTTATTACCTACAACTATCTATTTCAACACATTGACACAATGGTAGAACAGATCAGTTCCCGACTAAGCGGCTACTGATCCAAAACTGAGAGTGACAATCTCTCCTGAGCATCTTGTTTATGTACAGTCCTGATGATAAATGAGAAATGAGAAAGAATTGAAAAAGCTATACTGAATTTATAGTCATGCTGAACGCGATCGCGAATACTATGATTTGTCCTAAAAATTGGATGGCAGCTTCTTTAATCTCCTGGATAAGCCTAGTCTGCTTAAGTATTTCACAGCCAGCTCAAGCCGAGTCTTCACTTGTCACAAATTTTAATAGAGAAACTAAAAATGAAGATTTGGTAAAGTGTGGCTATACCAAAGAAGAAATTACGTTAAAGATTCCGGATAAGGGAGTTTTGAATCAACTCGACATTACGCCAGGAAATCGGATGGAAAACTATGCTGCAACTCGTTGTCAAGGATATCGCCCGCCGATTCCGTTAATGGCGTTAATCCCTCAATCCACATTTGGCACAACTATCGCTGAATATCCCACCTTGTATTTTTATATTCCAGATGTAAGTGTAAAGAATGTTAAAGCCGAGTTTAGTTTCTATGATCAAACCTTAAAAACTATTATTTATGAAAAGGAAATTTCGCTACAAGCCAGTGATAGCATTATTGCCGTTGATCTAGCCAATGATCCAGATTTACCTCCCTTAGAGGTGGGCAAACCCTATTTCTGGTATTTCAGTATTATTTTTGATCAGTATGACCGCAGTGACAGCACCTATGTCGCCGGGTGGATACAACGAGTCACGCCAAATTCCCCCATTAATCAGGAATTAGACAGGGCTGCACCTAAGGCGAAGCCTGCTATATATGCCAATCATGGGATTTGGTATGAAACCCTCGAAAGTCTAGTCCAGTTGCGTTGTGCGGAGCCGGAAAATTCTACTGTAGCATCAAATTGGCAATACTTATTGCAGCAAGTTGGATTATCCGACATTGCTAGAAAACCTTTAGCGCAATGTCATTCAGCCTTAATAGCGGATCAGTTTTCGGAATCTACAGAGTAACCTGAGTATAGGGGATCACAGGGAATGAATCCAATGAAGCGCTAAGCTAATCTGGAATCATTCTTGCCAGATTTATTAAAATTAATACTATGGCTTGGGTATTTTCAGGACGATTAAAGGTTGAGCGGATAACGGTTGCGATCGCGAATTTGCCGCCGTCATTACAAGGAACTAAACTGGTACAGCTTAGTGATTTACATTATGATGGTTTTCGCCTGTCGGAAGCGATGCTGGCTGAGGCGATTGAGGTGAGTAATCAGGCTGAACCGGATTTAGTTGTGTTAACTGGAGACTACATCACCTATCAGCCAGAACCGATTCATCAACTGGTACGGCGATTAAAATACTTGGAAAGTCGTGCGGGAATCTATGCGGTACTAGGAAACCACGACATTTATCACCACCAAGCCAAAACCACAGTTACCGAGGCGCTAACCCAGATTGGCGTGCGCGTTTTATGGAATGAAATTGTCTATCCTTTAGGCAAAGGATTAGCCTTGGTAGGATTAGCGGATTTTTGGTCGCGTGAATTCAATCCCGCCCCGGTGATGAACCAAATCGATCCTCAAATACCCCGTATTGTCTTATCTCATAACCCGGACACGGCTGAACCCTTGCAGAAATGGCGCATCGATTTACAGTTATCAGGTCATACCCACGGAGGTCAAGTGGTGATTCCTGGATTTGGACCTGCGGCGTTATTGCTACCCATCCTGCGACTACTTATTCCTCGACCCCTGCACAAGTGGATTCCCTTTCTGAGAGAATGTTATCGAGTGGTCGATCATTGGGAATGGGGACAAGGAATCCATCAGGTTGGTGCAAATCGCCTGTATGTGAATCGTGGGTTAGGAACTTATGCACCCGGACGTCTATTTTGTCCGCCAGAAGTTACCATTATTACTTTAGAGAGGGAATAGGCAAGAGGGAACAGGGAAACCAGTATCAATAGAAACAGGTAACTAATATGTTGGGGTTCATCCGGTCAGATTTGGCTCAATTTACGGCTTACACTCCTAATCCAGGGGGAGATTCGGGTAAGCCAATCCTATCGTGCGATCGCGTGGATGCGAATGAAAGTCCTGATGATTTGCCCGTTGAGTTAAAAGAAAAGCTAGCATGGACGTATCAACACGAGATTGAGGCGAACCGCTATCCCGATGGTTCTCATCAAGCCCTAAAAGATGCGATCGCGCATTATGTGACTGAATCGGCTGATCTAGAAACACCCGTAACCTCTAGCCAAATCTCAGTGGGTAATGGTTCGGATGAACTGATTCGTTCTCTATTAATTACCACTTGTTTACGGGGAGAAGGTTCAATTCTCGTCGCCAATCCCACATTCTCCATGTACGGGATTCTGGCGCAAACCTTGGGTATTCCTGTGGTTACAGTTGGGCGTTGTTCGGATAACTTTGAGATTAACCTAGCCGAAGCCCAACGCGCGATCGCCCAATCAGAACATCCCCCTATCCGTGTAGTTTTCGTTGTTCACCCCAACTCCCCCACAGGCAATTCTCTCACACTGGCTGAACTCAAATGGTTGCGAAGTTTACCTGATCATATTTTGGTGGTGATTGATGAGGCATACTTTGAATTTAGCCAAACCTCTGTCGTTAAGGAATTAGCGCAGCATCCCAACTGGGCAATTATGCGAACCTTTTCCAAAGCCTTTCGCTTAGCCGCCCATCGGGTAGGATACTGCATCGCCCACCCAGAATTAATTGCCGCATTAGAAAAAATGCGCTTACCTTATAATTTACCCAGCTTTTCCCAAGCCGCCGCCCTTATCGCCCTGACTCACCGCGATCAACTCTTAGCCGCGATTCCCCAAATTATTGCCGAACGCGATAAATTATTAGCAGCATTATCAGAGTATCCCGCGTTACAGGTTTGGTCAAGTTCTGCCAATTTTATTTATATTCGCCCTCGCCAACTGGAACAAAATAGCTTAAGTCAGATAGTTCAACAGATGAAAGCCCAAGGTACAGTAATCCGGAATACAGGTGGCGGATTACGAATTACTGTGGGTTCTCAACAAGAGAATCAGCGTACCTTAAAGCGATTGCAAACAGTTCTGCTCCATTGACTTAGTTTTTTATTCTTTAGGCGATTGGATAAGTATTAATACTGCTCGAAAAGATTTGGGTATTAATACTTGATTGACATTCCTTTGAATAATGAACTATACTGACTCCATCAAGACAAAGGGAATACAGCTCAGCTAAATCATCTTACAAAATTTATATTCTGCACAATGATCAGCCAAGCTTTTTAATAATCTAAGAGTCTTGGGTTGACTCAAGATTATTAACTTGCTTTAAATCAGCCATATATGCCTGTGCAAAGTATCACTTGATGCAAATGATCGATGCAGCTAAGGCTATTCTCACCCATCCTATCCTGAGGTTGAAAAGCTTTGGGAGCTTGACTGCAAGTGTGATTTTTTCAGACTAACAGCAGAGTGAGAGTGAGGATACACAAATGATTGACAAAGTAGCCAACAGTTTTGGGGCTAAGATTAACCTACAGATTCCCCAGTCGAATCAAAACCAAACATTTTTGGTCAAATCGGCTTATCCCCAAGTCAATCTTCCCGCTCTCATCTCCTCCCAGGGAGGGCAAATTTTAATTGATGGCAGAGTATGGGTAATTGCCCAACTTATGTTCCATCAGGCTATGGAATTACGCAAGCTTCGTGAAATTGCTTTCGTTGGAGGTATCACCTTAGATCCTCAGCGTTTTACCGCCTTTTCACAGCCTTTAGAAAACTCGCAGGGTTCATCTTCTAACTAAGGTCAAACTAACATTCTAGTTTTAGAAGAGGAATAAATCATGCCCAGCGTTGGACAAGAACTTCTCGATGTGCCACTTCCCGAAATGGTAGCCAAGCTAGCAATGGGTATTGCCACCGCCCAAGCTGCCTTAGACGAGAATTCGGTTAACACGGCACAGTTACTGGCAGAAACAGAAGTTCCGGTTGTGCTCGGTGTTAGTCAGATTATTGCTGAGGATGGCACAGTCAGCTTTACCCAATCACCTCCTATCGATGTCTCACTTTTACAAATTGGTCTATTGCCGACATTTTACCAGTTTTCTGAAGCCACTATTGAGGTTTCAATGGACATTAAAACGACAACCAGTCGGCAGACTAATGTTAACGTATCCGCCAAGGCAAAAGTTGGCTTTGCCTTATGGAGTTCATCGGTAAGAGTTGATGTCTCTCATAACCGCAAATTTGGCAAGGAAGTGCAGGGGACAAGTCGCTTGTTTACTCGCCTCGCTCCCGTCCCCCCACCCGAACGGATTGCACCTATATTGACAGTGGTAGATAATCGTCCTGATGGAGGTGCATAATGGCATTCGATCTCACACCCAAAGATCCAAATGAGCCAATTCAGGAACTGGCGGGTGCGTCATTAGCGGAAGTCCTTACTCAACTTGCAGAAGCAATTGCCGAAGGACAGGCGAGGCTTGATCTATCATCCGCCCAAGTTGTTCAGGAGTTAGCACAAACTCAAGTTGATATTGTCCCCAGTATTCGGCAGATTATCCGAGAAGATGGGACGGTAGAATTTCAACAAGCTGAACCTGTCAGGGTGAGCTTACTCGATTTGGGCATATTGCCGACGTTCCTTGCCTTTTCTGAAGCAACAGCAGAGATAGCCATGGATCTGAAAGTGGTGGAGAATGTCACTCAATCTGGCAATACCAACAAACGCAAGTCTCTGTTTGCGGCGACTCAATCCCTAAGAACAGAACGACGTTTGAATCGGGACGTTAGCGTACACACAAAATTGACGGCTAAATTAGTGCCAGTACCCGTACCCGCTCGTTTACAACCGATAATCACCGTGGAAGATCAACGCGAGGGAGGGGGTGTCTGATGGCGAACGATAAGATGCGTATTGATGCCTTTCTTAGTGAGTTTGGCAAGTCGATGATCCAAGCTCAAGCTCAGATCAATGCTGAGGTACTGGAGCATCCTGTTGGTTTTGAAGGGTTACAAACAGGTATCGCCATCAGCGAGACGGAGATTGACTTAAAAATGGTCTTCGACGAAGACAGTTCTGGAGTTAATATTCGACCTGTGAGTGCGGGAGAGGCAAGACTAGCGGATCTTAATCCTGGTGTTCTATCTGGGTTACGCGCTCGCTTGGTGGCAGTCCCTAATGAGGAAATCCGTCCACCCGTGCGGAAACCGTCAGACATTCGCGAGCAGGTTCTTTCTCGTCCCGATATAACTCGCTTGCAGGACGTCTTTGGCGAACTGCAAGTCGAACCCACCTACGTCGGTGCGGCACGACGGTGGATTGTAGATGTGAAGGAACCCAGAGGTCAAACCCTTCGCAGTATCCAGATTTCCGATAGTGAATAGTCATTAGCTCAGTTGAGCAATGTACAAATCCCCAGAATGGGGGTACAATTATAAGCTTTGGTGTTTTGTTCCTACTTAGAGTTTGTACCCCCATTCTTCCATTGAACAGTATATTAACATAAATTGAGAGTAGTACAAAAGTATGGTTGAAGCACTAACGATCAAGGAGGCTCAACAGCAAATCGAAGGGTTAATCAAAGAGAATCGGCTATCCAGTGAAACCATCGAAGCTCTTGAGAAAGAGATTAATCTACTCAAACAGAAAACCCAAGAGGCGGTTCAAGCTCAGCAAAAAGCCGAGACAGAAATAAAGGTAGCTCAGGAACAAATACAGGAGCTACAGCCTCAAGTTGCTCAGTTAAAAGAACTTAATACTCAGCTTCAATCTCAAGTTCAACGTTTGTCTGCACAGGTAAAAGAAACTCCACTACAACCCCTGACTCCAGAGGAAGGTTCCGCTCTGCTTGACCGAACGTTCCAAGCCTTCCGTGGCATAAAAAATTTGAGAGTGGTAGACGCTGACATCACCCTCAAGCTAGCGACTGGCAAACTCGGAGATCAGTCTGTTTTAATGTTTCCACAACCGGGTTCTGTTGATTCTTCAACTCTCCATGAAATAAAATTTAAGCTCCGTAGTGACGATTCACTAAGTCAACCCTGAGCTTGATATATAGCAAAAGGCTCCAGGGCATAAGGTTTATTACTGGTAGGTTGTTGTTTGGGTCATTAAACCTGTCCTAACCTTATATGCCGACAGCTATAGCAGTAAACACATAGCTGAGGACAAACCAACTGTGATAGAGACGTTCCGGCGGAACGTCTCTACGAAATTCTTATCTCAAAGGACAGGCGATTTGCTCAGATTCTTTCTCAAGCTGGCGCACTAAGTCTTGATCTCCTTTTGCCCTCGCGACGTCTAAGCGATGTTCTAAAGACTGACAAATATTTTCCAGGTGAGTAATGCTGGTTTGCGGGAAGGCTTTTTGGCGCGAATTATTAAGAAACCAAGAACGAGTTCCGACCATCGTCATGGATGACTTGACCGGGGTAGACTTAACGACACTGGGTTTATCGGTCTGATATCCAACGCCTCGCCACTTCAAATCATGGGTGGGTAGGGGTTCGGGGATATGTCTAAGATAGTGAAGCTGCCACTTTTGACCCCGATAGGTTCCACCAATCTCACCTTCGCTTACCTCTAATGTGGATGGTGTGTCATTGTAATGAACACCCCGATAACAACGTTTCATTTGCCTTGTCTCCCTTAAGTCTTTTAAAAAAATGATTTCAATTGATTGAGTGATGTCTAGACTCTAAGCGTTTTAGCCGCGCCGATAGGTGACACCCCGATAGGTTAATTCCATTGACCCTTGGCGTCCCACTGACCCTGGGCGTCTCTGATGCAGCTTCGGCTTGTGAATTTTCCAACTGTGACCTCGGTATGTGCCACCAGTCTCACCTTCGCTTACGTCTACCATTGATGGCTCTGAATCGTAGTTAACACCTCGATAATGAAGTTTCATTAGGACTCCTCCGATTGATTTCCACCACTAGCGAATGTTGGCTTGGGGGAAATGGGTTTCCTGTTCTAACTTGGCTGAAACGGCATCTAACTTGGGATAGATCCCTGAGATTGAGATGGGTTTATCAAATTATTTCTGTATATATTATTACAGTTTTTGGTTTAAACTGTCAATTGTCAGGAAAGTATCACACAACGACGGCAGTTTCCTAGGAGTTCCAGCACTGATGACGGGGAAATGGGGAAGATTGTCCCCATCACCCATTGCCTCTTCCTCAATCACCAATGAGGGAGACGGGTAAATTATTATAAGTATTAATACGCGTAAAATACCGCCAGTCTCCACAAAACTGGCGGTGTCAATGCTCAGATAAATTTTCAGTTCAATGAGGACAGCAGTCAATGCTACATCCCAGAACCAACGCCTGCGTAGGCGCCATAGAAGAAAAGACCAACAACAACCAGAACACCTGTTCCAGCAATTGTGGCGACAACCCACAACGGAATTCTTCCACTTCCAGACACGGCTAATACCTCCTAGTTCAAGCTAACGAATGAATGAGTTGAGTTAATTGAAGAAATAACTGGAAAAGAGAATACCCAAGACAAAAACCAACAACAGACCCAGAAACAGAGAGGTCCGGTTTAGTTCAACTGGCTGGTTATTCGGATTGGGAGAACGCTCTGGCATGGATTTTATCTCCTATCGTTGAACAAATTGCATGGCAGCGATCGCGCCGAGGAAAAAGACGGTGGGAACCGCTAGCGTATGAACAGCTAACCATCTAACGGTAAAAATTGGATAGGAAATGGGTTGATTGGGAGTATTAGTCATGATTTTTTACAGAAATCTCCAAACGTTACGTTACTTTTTGGTAAATTGATCAATTTGCTTTTTCGCATCGTAGCGATCGCTCACAATCGGAATTTCCTGCTGTGGTTGCGTAAAATATTCGTTCGGACGGGGTGTGCCAAACACATCATAAGCTAGACCTGTGCTAACAAATAGCCAACCGGCAACAAACAGAGCCGGAATCGTGATGCTGTGAATGACCCAGTAACGAATGCTGGTAACAATATCGCCGAATGGACGCTCACCAGTAGTTCCTGACATGAATGATTCCTCCTTCCCAGTAACAGTTATAGATTCACTCGACCCTACTATTTTAAAGCATCGAGCGGGCTTTACAGCCATGATCAAGCCGAGATACAGCCAACTGATTATGAACGATCAAGCCGTTGTTTTGGCTGGGGGTTCATACTTGAGCAAAACACCCGCTTGACCAATAACAAATCCCTGTTCTGGCGTGATAAAGACAACTTTGTACAAGTTGGATGGTACATTTTCAACTTCGCGATCTTTGAGCCAGGTTTTGCCCCCGTCAAAACTACAAAGCAAATTCCCACTACCCCCCGCTAGCCACACTTCATCGGGAGTTCGGTAAGCTAAATCCAGTAATCCCCAACTGGTGGAAAATTCGGGATAAATTGGCTCTTCCCAAGCCTCTAAATCTTCGCTACCACTAAACTGTAGCATTCCTCCTCGTGCTAGTCCCCACAGACGCCCATCTTGAGTGAATCCCATATTTTGCAGACGCTTAGAACTGCTGCGTTCATGCTGTTCCCAGGCACTTTGACCGGGTTCCCAGGTTGAGTAAAAGTTCCCTCTAGCAGAAACCGCGACATATTTGCCATCGTTGGAACGGGCAATATTACGAAGTACACCCACCGCTTCTTCTACCTGGGCTTTCCAGGTTTTACCCCCATCTTGGGTTTGGTAAATTGCCCCAATTGTGGTTGTCATCTCCGCTGATTTGGGACCGACTGCCAAAATTGTGTTGGGGTCTCCGGGTAACTTTTCACTTAAGGGTATGCGTGACCAGGAAACACCACCATCAGTAGTATGCAGCATAATGGAGGGTTCACCCACAATCCAGCCTTCGTCACCTGCAAAGCTTACGGATGTGAAACGATATTTATTCTCATCCCCAACATCAAGGACTTTCTCCTGCCAGGTTTCGCCACCATCGGTGGTTTCCAGGAGTGTGGAATTGCTGCCAACGAGCCATCCATGACTGGGGTTATCGGTAAACCCGATATCCCGTAGCGTTTCCTGAGTGGGTAAGGAAACCACTTCCCAAGGGTTATAGCTCAAGGGTTCGGCATACTTACAACTAATACACAAGCAGGCGATCGCGAAGACTATTACAATTCGTTTCAAAGTTTTCATTAAATCGCTCATTGGCAACATGCTGTCTTTTGGCGTAACTGAGACATTGGTGTGTAAGGGATTGCCTCCTCGGTTCAGCGCAGTCCGTATAAACTTATAAAGAAGATAAAGCCTAGCATTAAGGCACCAAAAATCAAGATATTCTTTTGACCTGGGGTCAAAAGGTTCACCCCAAAGCCATAGGTGAGGTTCTCCTTAAACCCAGATGGGGTACCACTGGCACCAATATCCTGAAATTGGGGCTTTTTGGCGCCACAAACCGGACAGCGCCAGTCGCTGGGTAGCTCCTCAAAGGTTGTCCCGGCGACAATATTTTGGTTACTATCTCCCTTATTTGGCTCGTAAACGTAGCCGCAAGAGCGGCACTCGTAACTACTTGGCGCTTGTTCTGCCAAGGTTTGCTCGTTAGCTGGTTCGATCATCGCTGGCTTTCATAAAAATCCTTCGTTGTGGGAAACCCTGTGTCTTTAGACCAGGGAGGAACACGCGGTAGCGGTTTAAGAAGCATACCCCTTTCGGGGTGGAGGGGTATGGTTGCCCCTCCGGTTTTCACCCATTTCTGGGGTAAAGTTAGCCTCGCCAAGGTTATCGGTCGGTAACTGTCCAAAAAGCACTGTTTCAGTGACCTTAAAACTGTTTAACTTTTCGGTTCTAGAGCAGCAAACTGGCTATCGCATCCGCTGGTAGGTCTTTAACACTTGCCGATAACGTAGTGCGCTTAGCACTTAGGCTGGTAAACACAGCTTTAACTTATTTGGCTAAAGCTCCGTGTATGCGAGACCGGGGTTGCTTACTCAGGGGTCTATATGATTTCCTGAGAACGTATGTTAAAAAATTTATCATAATAACCGACATTCCGCATCAGGGAAGAGGGGAGATGGGGGAGCAGAGGGAGCAGAGGAATCTGGGGGAGCAGAGGGAGCAGAGGGAGCAGAGGGAGCTGGGGAAGCAGAGGGAGCTGGGGGAGCAGAGGGAGCAGAGGAAGCTGGGGGAGATGATTACCAATGAACCATCAACAATGAACCATGAACAATCAACAAAGGACGAATGAGAAATGACGAATCCCCTTTATCTAGATCGCGCAATTCGCCAACTTAATAAGATAACTGGAATTATGCCAACAACGACGATCGCTAATGCAGGCGCCGCCGCCTCCACTAACCGCTCATCCGATGCCAGATTGTAGACGCGCACGGCAAGGGTGTCAAAATTAAAGGGTCGAATAATTAAGGTAGCTGATAATTCCTTCATCACATCCACGAACAGCAGCATCCCCGCCGTCAGTAATCCACCCCACATCATCGGTGTATGGACTTTGACTAAGGTACTCGTTGGAGTGTAACCCAAGGAACGGGCAGCATCATCTAAACTGGGCTTAATTTTACTTAAACTGGCTTCCACACTATTGAAAGATACGGCAAGGAAGCGCACCAAATAGGCATAAACTAAAGCCGTAATCGTGCCACTGAATAGTAAGCCTGTGGATATGCCAACTATCGCCCGCATTCCCGCATCAATGGCATTATCCAGTCTGCCAAGGGGAATCAGAATCCCTACGGCAATCACTGAACCGGGTACAGCATAGCCCATCGCCGCAATCCGAGTCGCTAAGTGCATCACTAAGGTGGATTGCAACCGTAATCCATAAGCCATAATGACTGCGATCGCAACCCCTAAAACGGCGGTAACGACTGCCAGAATAAAACTATGACGGGCATAGACCCAAAACTCACCATCTAGCGTCGTCGTGGTATTTTTCAGCGTCATCTCCAGCAAGAGTCCAGCCGGAAGCAAAAACCCCAGACTCAATGGCACAAAACACGCCAACGCCGCACCAATTCCGCGTATACCTCCTAACCGATAACTGGGCAGTTGGCGATAACTGGTCGTGTTTTGATAATATCGTGCCTGACGCCGTGACCATCGCTCGACGCAAATTAATGCCAAAATAAATAACAGCAGAAATGCGGCTAATTGGGCGGCGGCGACTCGTTCCCCCAAACCAAACCACGTCCGATAAATACCTGTGGTGAATGTCTCCACACCAAAATACTTCACCGTGCCAAAATCATTCAGCGTTTCCATTAAAGCTAACGCCACACCCGCTGCGATCGCGGGACGGGCTAAGGGCAATGCTACAGTAAAAAAACTGCGCCACGGACCACACCCCAGACTGCGGCTGGCTTCTAATGTACAAACCGATTGCTCTAAAAACGCCACCCGTGCCAATAAATAGACATAAGGATACAACACTAGCGTCAGCATGAGAATTGCCCCACCCAGGGAACGAATATTGGGAAACCAGTAGTCGCCATAACTCCAGCCAAACCCATCCCGTAACGCGGTTTGAATCGGTCCTGAGAAGTCCAAAAAGTCGGTGTAGGTATAGGCTAAGACATAAGCAGGTGCAGCCAGGGGTAATAATAGCGCCCATTCAAACAGGCGAGATCCGGGGAAACGGCACATTGTCACCAACCACGCTGTTCCCACACCAATTAAACCAACGCCACACCCTACGCCAATCATCAGCCAGAACGAATTAGCCATGTAGCGCCATAAAACCGTTTGCGCCAGATGCTGCCAAATCTCGCCCGCATCTGTAAAAATATTGCTCAATATAAATAAGACAGGGGTAGCCACCAAAAGCGCGATCGCAAAAACCATCAGCGCCCAGAGATTGACGCGCCTACGTCGTTTTTTTCCTTGAACGAGATCCGGTTTGGGCACAGTAGAGGTAGATTGAGTGGATTGGTTCATCTTAAATACGGCACAAGCGAGAGAGCGATTGCCAACGTGCTAAATTATGCTGAGACTACTTTACAAGAACATTCACCAACCTTGCCCTAAAAGGAACAAGGATTGACCAAGCCAGTTTGGACAACGTTTTTGAGTTTAATGACAAATGACAAATGACAAATGACGAATCAACCCATGAGCCGAAAAATTATCCGCACAACCAACGCCCCTGCACCCGTCGGTCCTTATAATCAAGCGATCGCGGCGAGAGGAGAACTGATTTTTGTCGCCGGTCAAATTCCCCTTGACCCCAAAACCGGTGAAATTATTGGAGCAAACGATATTGCCAAGCAGACGGAACAGGCGATGGCAAATTTAGCCGCGATTCTGGAAGCGGCTGGTGTTCAGATGCAAGATATCGCCAAAACCACAGTATTTCTTTCTGATATGAATAATTTTGCGGCAATGAATCAAGTTTATGCTCGCTATTTTGACGAAGCATCCGCCCCCGCCCGCGCTTGTGTCGAAGTTTCCCGACTTCCCAAAGACGTTTTAGTTGAAATTGAATGTATTGCCGTTGCGCCTTAGATATTGCCAAAATGAGGCATTCCATAACCTTCCCGGAATAGTATCAGTAATTAAAAGTAAACACCGTAGGGGCGAACCGCCGCACAGAATTAATACCACCCAGCCCTTAATTTTATCGGGTCGTTCTGCATCAGGTATCGGGAATTATCTAACACCGCATTTAGACAGGGGCGAGTCGATATAGGTTAATTCTCACACCGAACATTTGTGCAGCGACTCGCCCCTACAACCGTGATAATCCTAATAATCCCAATAATCCCAACAGTCACCACCTTTGCCCGAAACCGTTGGTGAACCCTTGACACTCGCGCAAGCCGTGCGCCCAATTTAACTGTAAAATCTGCAGAATTTACGCACAAATGCCACATATAGTAAGGACACTAGAGTCTCTTACCCCTACAGGTAGCGCCTTTTTAGCTGTGCCGAGCCACTACAAAGGTGATAGGCTGCCCAATACTGTGCAAAGAAAGCGACAGATGCAAGATCTGAGTCTAAGCTAGATCTAAGGTGGATTAGTTCAACTCAGATAATGATCTGTCGGTGATCATTCTGCCACGTCTAGCTCCAGAAAACCAGCCAACGCTCTCTCATCTATGAAATTCCCTTTTCATTTTATCAAAGGATTTTTCTCCCTGTTTAAGCGCGTTAACCTCTTACTCATCGTACTGATTGGAGCTGGATATTTAGGCAACTATTTCAGTCTATCCCTATTTTTTGGGGTGGACTTTTTATTTGGCAGTATCGCTGTCTTAATGGTGGTGTATTTTTATGGCGTATTTTGGGGAACTTTAGCCGCCCTGATTGCCAGCAGTTACACCTACACTCTTTGGGGACATCCCTACGCCATTATTATTTTAACCGGGGAAGCCCTGTTTATTAGCTTGCTGTTGCACCGCAAGACAGAAAACATGCTGCTCCTAGCTGGCATCTATTGGGTGCTAATGGGTATGCCTCTAGTCGGGCTATTTTATGGTGGGGTTTTAAATGTTCCGGCGACCCAAACCTGGCTGATTATATTTAAGCAATCGGTAAATGGTATCTTTAATGCTTTAATTACAACGCTAATTGTCACAAACTTGCCATTACAAAAGTGGTTAAATATTCGACACAGATCCAAGCGACTTTCGCTTCAGCAAACAATTTTCAATCTCTTCGTTTCTTTTGTATTATTCCCGGTCTTAATTTTAACCATTTTAAACGGACGGGAAATTCTCAACAATATTGAATCAGAAATTCGTACCGAACTCAACGCCACATCTGCATCCCTTGTAGCTAACCTAAATTTCTGGTATCAGCAACATTTACATGGAGTCGAGGAACTAGCTGAGATTGCGGCTCAATCTCCAGAACAACCTTCGGAATATTTACAGCAAAGTACTGAATTGCTCAAGCGGAGTTTCTCTGATTTTATTAAAAGTTATGTCACCGATGCTAAGGGAACAATAATTGCCGCTCAGCCCCGATTGAATGAAGCGGGAGAATCAATTATCGGGTTAAATATTGCTCCATACTCCTTACTAGAGGAAACCGCCACTCGTTTACAGCCTGTTCTCTCTGATGTACATATTGATGATACTGATCCGATACCTCATGTGGGTTTAAGTGTGCCAGTCATTGTTAATAATCGATTTCGTGGTATTGCCTATGCTTCCCTAGATTTAAGCCAAATTCAGGAATTCTTGACGCTGAATATCCAAGAACGAGGATTACAGATAGCGCTGGTTGATCGTCAAAATCGCCTGATTGCCAGTACCCAGTTTAATACCCGTATCATGGAATCGTTTAATCCGCGTCAAGGCGGTGAAATTCGTCCCCTTGATGCTGATATTTTTCAGTGGTTACCTAAAGCACCCGGTACACCAATCATGGTGCGTTGGCGAAATTCCTTTCATGTTCAAGAAATCTCACTTGAACCCTATCTTCCTTGGACGTTAATTCTTAAAATTCCGACTGCCCCTTACATTGATAATTTAGAAGTACTCTACCTGCAAAACCTGGCAACAATGCTACTGATTACTGTCTTAGCATTGCTGGTTGCCGTATTATTAAGCCATCGCTTAGTTAAACCTCTATACAAGTTGGCACAGGTAACAACTAATTTACCGCAAAAACTGCTGGATAGCACTGTCTCTATTGATTGGTCTCAAAGCCGAGTCCGGGAAATTCATTCCCTGGTTAGCAACTTTAAATTAATGGCATCGGTACTGACTCAAAAATTCCAGGAAATTAAACAGGCAAAAGAAACCTTAGAACAACGGGTACAAGAACGAACCCAAAAACTCTCAGCGATTAACAGTGAACTGGCAGTTGAAATTAAAGAACGTAAACGGATAGAATCCTTATTGCGGGAACGAGAAGAACGCTATGAACTGGCAGTTTCGGGTACAAATGACGGGATTTGGGACTGGGATGTCTTGAGCAATGAGGTGTATTATTCCCCTGTTTGGATGCGAATTCTTGGCTATGAGGAGAAGCCCTTGCCAAACCGCCTATCAAGCTGGTCTGATCAGGTTCATCCTGACGATTTCCAGCAGGTAGTAGAAGATATCAATTATCATTTAGCTGGAGAAACCCAGATTTATGAAAATATCCATCGGCTCAAACATCGAGATGGGCATTATCTGTGGATTGCGGCGAAGGGCAGATGTATTCGCGATCGCGACGGCAATCCCTACCGTATAGTCGGCACTATTACTGATATTACCGATAAAAAAATTGCCCAAGAACAACTCAAAGTTGCGAAAGAAGAAGCAGAAACAGCAAACCGCACTAAGAGTGATTTTCTGGCAATGATGAGTCACGAAATCCGCACACCAATGAATGCGGTAATTGGCATGACTAGCTTACTACTGGATACGCAATTAACCGCCCAGCAGGGAGAATTTGTGGATATTATCCGCAATAGTAGTGATGCCTTACTGACGATTATTAATGATATTTTGGATTTCTCTAAAATTGAGTCAGGCAATCTAGACTTAGAGGAACATCCGTTTAATTTACGTTCTTGTATTGAGGAGTCTTTAGATCTGCTATCGTCTAAGGCAAGAGAGAAAGGGATTGAGTTAGCCTATTTAATGGACGCTCAAACGCCTGAGATGATTAGGGGAGATGTGACGCGATTGCGCCAAATTTTAGTGAATTTAGTCAGTAATGCGGTTAAGTTTACTGAAACTGGAGAGGTGGTGATTTCAGTAACCCCTACTGTCGAAATGTCGGATGATCAAATCGGTTTACAATTTGCGGTGCGTGACACAGGAATTGGCATTTCCAAAACACATATTGATCGGCTATTTAAACCCTTTAGCCAACTTGATGCGTCAACCACTCGTCAATATGGCGGTACAGGATTAGGACTAGCGATTAGCAAGCGACTGAGTGAACTGATGGGAGGCAGAATGTGGGTAGAAAGTCAAGAGTGTGTAGGTTCGACCTTTTATTTCACCGCGATCGCGACTCCAGTTTCCTCAGATTCAGAAACCGATAATTCTCAGCAAGTATTGAGTGATAAACGTCTGTTGATTGTAGAAGATAATGCGGCGACTCGGCAAATGTTGACCGAACAAGCCAAATCCTTTGGAATACAAGTAGAAGCTACCGCCTCGACAACAGAAGCCTTAGCCTGGTTACAACAGAGAAAACGCTTTGATATAGCGATTTTGGCATCCCAGATTCTCCAGATGGAAAATTGGAGTTTAATCACCCAAATTCGTCAGCATCCCCATTGCCAAAACTTACCCATAGTCATGCTGGGATTGATCGGGCAAGTCGAGACACAGCCTGACACCCAGTTAACAAATTCAAGCCCTGCGATCGCGGGATATTTGCATAAACCGATTAAACAGTCTCAGTTGTACAATATCTTAGTCAATATTCTGACGCAGGAGGAACATTCACCCCGGAAAATTCGTTCCCATTCATCCAAATATGACCCCACTTTTGCCCAAAAATTTCCCCTGAAAATTCTCTTAGCGGAAGACAATGTGGTGAACCAAAAAGTGGCGGTTAATATGCTGAAGCGATTAGGATATCGAGCAGATATTGTTGCCAATGGGTTAGAAGTCTTACAAGCGTTGCGCCGTCAACCCTACAATGTGGTACTCATGGATGTACAGATGCCAGAAATGGATGGATTAACCGCAACCCAGCAGATTTGTCAAGAATTTTCCGTATTTTTGCGTCCCCGGATTATTGCCATGACAGCTAATGCGATGCAAGGCGATCGCGAAGCCTGTTTAGCGGCGGGTATGGATGACTATATGAGTAAACCGATTCATGTTGATGTTTTAAAACAGGCATTGAGTCAATGTCAACCGCCGACAACAGAACAGCCGACGGAACAGCCTGTTATTGATCCAGACGTGATGGAAAACTTGCAAGAAATGGCAGGGGATGAACTTAGCGAAGTGATTAATTGTTACTTACAAGAAGCGCCGGAATTATTAGACTCCATTCACGATGCCCTTAAGCAAGGAGATGCTGATTTACTGTATCATACAGCTCACAGTCTCAAGTCCAGCAGTCAGGCATTAGGAGTGCAGAATCTTGCCCAGCTTTGTCAACAATTAGAAGCATTGGGACGGGCGGGTACAATAGGTGAAGCAGAACAGTTGGTTTCTTTGGCAATTACAGAATATCAACGGGTGAAGCAGGCGCTGGAGTGAGTGCATGTCAACGAGAGTAGGTTGGGTTTCGTTCCTCAACCCAACGTATCGGGAAAAGCTTGGCGGTTAGAAACCGCAGCTACACAAACTTGCACCCGCCTGCGCGGGTTCTTTGATTAAGTTGATTTTATGTAGGGTGGGCAAGATTTATAAACCTTGATATCCTGATATTATCCTTTGTTGCTCTTGCCCACTTCAAGGTAAGTTAGGATTTATTGGAATAATGCATTTCGCGATGCGGCAAAATTCAGTCATTTTGAGCGCAGCTTAGTTAGTGAATTACTACAAGTCCGTAATGAAGTCAAGCATAACGAGATAGAAAAATTTGATGATGACTATACGTTTCGCGCCTTAGACAGTATGGCGCGGCTACTGGTTGCTACTGACGATAAAAGTGCTAAGAAAGCAGCACAGACAATCGAACAGCAGAAGGAAAACGTGCGGCGAGGACAGGCGACTGTTGAGGTTGAAGATAAGCCAGAATCAAGAGTCACGAATCAATCTACACCCGTCACCCAGACACCAGAAGTGCGTCACTCCTTTCAATCATTAATTGAGGAGAAGACAGCCGGGTTTGTTGGGCGTGAATTTGTGTTTCAGGCGATAGAGGAATTTCTGACCAGTCAGCCTAGCGGTTATTTTATTATTGAAGGCGAACCCGGTATCGGTAAAAGTGCGATTCTGGCTAAATACGTGCGTGATATCTAGTTCATCTGACCACATTCTCACTATCTGGGATTTGGAAAGTCGAGAGGTAATTGCTAATTTCATTGGGGAGAGTGAGTTAACCTGCTGTGCTATTGCGCCCGATGGAGTAACAATTGTTGCAGGGGAAGCATCGGGACGAGTGCATTTCCTGCGCTTGGAAGGAATAATAGATGAGGTACTTATGTGCGGGCGCAAGCCTTCATCCGTGTCAACTTAAGCCCTGTTGAAAAGGAAATCGTGGAACCAAACGAAACTTTTGTCCGCTTGACAAGGAAAGAGAGAAAAACTAGGGGTGTGGAAACCCGCGCAGGCGGGTTTTGTTTGTGTAGCTGTGGTTTCAACCGCCCAGTTAACTTAATTCATTTAGATTCATCATGTCTCAAACCCCAATCATCACCCTATTAAGCGACTTTGGCATTAACGATGTCTACGTGGGAGTCATGAAAGGCGTCATCGCCCAAATTAACCCAGCCCTGACGATCATCGATCTCACCCACGAGATACCTCGGCAAAACATCGCCGCCGCCCGATTTAATCTGATGAACGCTTATCCCTATTTTCCCGATCGCACCATTCATGTGGCGGTGGTTGATCCCGGTGTAGGCAGCCAGCGCCGTGCGATCGCGCTACAAGTGGATAATGCTTTCCTAGTCGGACCTGATAATGGATTATTTAGCGGTATCTTAACCAAAAGTACGATTGTTTTTGCTGTTGAACTCACTAACCCAGACTTCTGGCGCACCCCCACCCCTAGTAAAACATTCCATGGTCGAGATATATTTGCCCCCGTTGGCGCACATCTTGCCAGTGGTGTTCCCTTAGACGAGTTGGGATCAGTGATCGAACCTAGCACTCTGGTACAATTGCCGATCCCGGAACTGACCAAAACCGCGACGGGGATCACGGGTTCTATCCAATATATTGACCATTTCGGGAACCTGATCACCAATATTCCCGCCGCTGACGTGAAGGGAAAAATGGGGTCAGTCACCGTCAACCAACGCCAGATCCCCAGGGGTCAAACCTATAGCGATCGCCCCCTCGGAGAACTCATCGCCCTCATTGGGAGTCACGGTTGGGTAGAAATTGCTGTGAATGGCGGTAGCGCTCAATCTGAGTTGCAGTTAGATTTAGGGAAGAGGGTAGACGTGGCTGTCACCACTGAAATCAAAGGTTAAATTGTATAAAGACAGAGGGTATTGGCTGGGAGATGAGGGAGGTGTGGTGTAGAGACGTTGCCTGCAACGTCTCTACAGTCAGGGCTTTCCCAGCCCCCTCGTGGTATAGAGAGGAGATAAAATGGTACTACAGCAACAATGGGACTCTGAGGTTTACCAGGGTCAATTTGGCGAATTTACGATTACTGACAGCGATCGCGTAGGGGTTATTGTATACCGCAGTAGCCTGATAATCGCGGCATTGAGCTTTGCGATCGCTAGTGGGTTAGTCTTATGGGAACCGGATAATCCCACCGTTTTAACCGCCCTCACTCCCCTGTATGGCTTATTCTGTGTGGCGCTAGGCGTGAGTCTGGCAACGATTCATATCTATTTAGCCCCCCTACACCGACTCCTACAATTATTTTGGGGGATTGGCACGATTGCGGCTGTCGTATTCGCCATCCAGAGTAGCGAACCCCTTGCCCTTTTCGTGTATAACCAACCCGTTACCCTCTTCGGGATTGGTTTTGTGTTTGTGGCGTTAACTGGGATTTATTTCAAAGAAGCATTTTGTTTTAACCGCTTTGAAACTAAGTTGCTGACTCCCTTAGTACCCGTCTTATTACTGGGACATTTAGTTAATATGTTACCCGCTACCGGGGAACAGGTGCTGTTAGGACTTTGGACGGTGCTATTTTTGGTCTTTGCGGTGCGTAAGGCAATCCAGCCGATTCCTCCTGACATTGGCGATAAGTCAGTGTTTGCCTATCTTAAAGAACAACGTGCGGCTCACTCATAACGATTAGATTAGGGGGATAATAACCGATGAGCTTGCACCGGAAAGTCGCTATTGTTACAGGAGGCGGACAAGGGATTGGCAAGGCGATCGCGAAAGCCTTCTTAGAACAGGGAATGAACGTCGCGATCGCAGAAATTGATCAAGAAGCGGGAACAGCTACAGCCGCCGAGTTTCAACCCCTTGGTTCAATTCAATTTATTCAGACGGATATTTCCAATGAAGATTCCGTCAAACAGGCGATTCAAGCCATCCACAACCAATGGGGCAGAATCGATGTCTTGGTCAATAATGCGGCAATTGCCAATCCCGAAAATCCCCCAATCACAGAACTCAGTTTAGACGATTGGAATCACAAGCTGGCGACTAATCTAACCGGCGCATTTCTTTGTGCCAAACATACTGTTCCCTATCTCAGGCAAAACCAAGGCATAATTATTAATATAGCTTCGACCCGTGCATTCATGTCTGAACCGAATACAGAAGCTTATGCGGCGGCTAAAGGCGGAATTGTCGCCTTAACTCATGCCCTCGCAATTAGCCTCGGTCCTGATATTCGAGTCAATTCCATTAGTCCGGGATGGATAGACGTCAGCGAATGGCAAAAACCCTCAACCAGACATCAACTCCAATTAACCCCCCAGGATCATCAACAACATCCAGCGGGTAGAGTGGGCAAACCAGAAGATATTGCCGCATTCGCCGTTTATTTAGCGTCTTCCCCAGCCACATTTATGACGGGTGCGAATTTTGTCATTGATGGTGGGATGACAAGAAAAATGATTTACTCCTAAAAAACGAGCGACTGTTTTCTAACCGAATTATTTAAGGCGTAATGTTTGGATAGTCCTAAAAAATGCGCCATTTTTGAGTATAAATCCAATCCTATTATAACCTTTTAATTGCCAAAAATGAGGTAGCAAAAACCGATTATCTGCGGTGCTATACATGCCCTCCAAATTTTAATAAAATAGTCATGGGAATAGTCATCATTACAAATTTCCTGATAGCCGGGATTTTTACCATCGTGCTATCCAATCAATTTTTTTCACCACTGACGCGGTTACAACTAAGTTCCCGACTTGCCTCAAAGCCTTCTACCTTTCCCTTAGAATCCATCAATGTCTTTCCACCTCCTCTAGGAGACATGATTGAAACTCGGTGTCGAGAAGCCCCAACAGGCGTTGGCATTCCCGCCTTTCAGCCAGGAATTACCAAAGAAGATGTAATGCGTCTATTAGGCGCTCCCACCGGAACCGCACGGGGTTATTGGCCCAATACTCGTGCTGTATTCTATGAATTAATACCTGATCAGATCAGTTTAGGTTTTCTGTTTGACCGAAATTCTCGACGAATTCGACAAACCGAAGCCTCCTTTACGGCTGAAGTTGATTCTCAGACGGTAATATTGACATTGAATGGAATGTTAGGGTGCAAGCTTAACCAGCAAATCCAACAGGGATTAGAACAAGTGTGGCAACGTCAATCTCAGCAGTTTTCCTTTCGGCTAGATTATCTTGAAGGCGTGATTGAACGCCAACAAGAGGGACGAATCTATATCGGGATTTGGGAAGAAGATTTACATTGAAGCGAGGGAACAGGCGTGTAGGGGCGGGTTTTACAGCATTGGTGTCTACTTAAGCGCTAAAAGCAGGGGAAGCAGAGGGAGCAGGGGAAGCAGAGGGAGCGGGGGAAGCAGTGCTAGCTGAGAAATTGTCCACTCCCCAAAGCTAACCGTTCCCCAATCTTGGTTAAGTGAAACCCTTATGCCCTAGTCAATTCAGCAACTTGCCCTGTGTATTTTCTCCGGATGGAGTCAGCCGTCTATTGTTGAAGGTATCAGCAATGAAGGCATACTACCATGGAAAAAAATGATATTGGCGTCATCCTCATCGGACTTGCGATGATTACCGCGACTCTCGTCTATTTCGACAGAGCGTCAAATTTAGAGGTCAGAATTGGCAGCCACTCTTATCTAGGGATTCAGACTAAATTAATTGTTGATCCTTAATCGCTGATTGTTACTTGATATTTACTAAACTGATGTGCATTTAAATTGGATATTACCTGTTCCCTATTCCCTTTGGGGAATTTAGGTATCCTAATCTAAATGCTGAAAGCTTAGAACACTTTGCCCTAGCCGAGAACCTGATAAATTTCTTCTAACAATTGACTCATAGAATAGGAACGTCCAGGCAAAATTTTAGTCGCAACGCTTTGTAATTGCGACTCGAATTCCGTCGTTATCTGATCCGACTCAGAGACTCCAACATTGACAGAAGAATCGGGCAATCGATGATCCAGCAAAAGAATCGGGGGTCGATTCGGTAGCTGACTCAGAGCCCTTAATCCTTGAACCACGCCCGAATCATTCTCGATATCTTTGATCCGAATCAGCAATACATCAACCATTTGTTGTTGAAGTTGATGGCAGACATCTGACCAACAGTGGGAGAATAGGCTTCTAAATCCAGCAGCTTGGAGATATTGAATCAATGCCCGTAGCCAAGGTGTGTAAGGTGTGACGGGATTCGTGTTGAAGGCGTGATATTTGGGACTAACTCCTTGAGTGTCGCACAGATCAAAGATAAGAATGCTAGACTTGCGACTCACTCCAGCCGCAATTTGAATCACTTGCAGGAGTGTGGTAATTTTCTGTGGGTTATCTGGTGCTAAACAGGGATAGACAGAAAGTCCCATCGCTTGATTGGCAGCTTCTGTGGTTTGATGATCCAGAGTAATCATGGGTAGATCCGCTAATGTGGGATATAACAAATAGGTTTTAAAGTAACCTGGGGGATCGTTAATCCCAGCCCCATCAAGCAAAACGATATCCGGATGCCAAACCCGCGCCAATAATTCTGCCTGTTCTAAATCATCGGCTTCCAATATGCGGTATTTCAAGTCTGAATGTTGGCAACTTAGTGCATCAGTTAACTGAGAAATTAGTTTTGACGATTCCAGGGGAACCTCGACTAACCCAGCACTCAGATAAAGCAACGTTAGTACCTGATTGGGGGAACGCTGGTGTTTACCCAAGCGAGTCAGGCTTTTCGCCAATGCTTCCCCTTGAACCGGTAAACTTAAGAAGCCATCCGCCTTATTTTTATAAGCCTGTTCTTTTTCAGCTTGGGTCGCTGTGACTAAGATAGGAATATGACAAGTTTGCGGATCAGACTTGAGCAATGTCAGTACATCCCAACCCGAAACTTGCGGGAGGAGGGGATTGAGTAAGATGATGCTTGGTTGTAAGCTACGAGCTTTTGAGAGTGCTTCTGGACCTGAGCGAGCATTGACCACCCAATAGCCTAGCTGTTTGAGCTGCACCGTCACGCTTTCTAGATAGCGGGGTACAGTTTCTACAATTAACACTAAACGATTACGATTGGAAAATGGGAAGTTTGCGTTCGCCTGTCCCCAGTCCTCAGTCTCTGCCAAATCCCTGCCAGAAGGTGGACAGGGGGGAAGGAGCAGGGTAAACTCGCTACCGTTACCGCTTTTAGAGATAAACGAGATATCTCCCCCATGTAAACGAGCCAAGCGTTGGGTTAAGACTAATCCTAAACCTGTCCCCTCAAATCGACGAGTGAGCGGTTCTTCTAATTGCTGGAATTTCTGGAAAATCAAGTGCTGCTTGTCTTCGGGAATGCCAATTCCTGTGTCCCAGATGGTGAAGGCTATCCAACCATCTTGATTGTTAACCTTTAAACCCACGGTGTTTTGGCTGTCGGTAAATTTGAGCGCATTGGATAGCAGGTGCGTCAGCATTTGCCGCAGCCGCAGTTCATCGGCAATGATGGTTTCTAGTCCGGGTTCAATCTCTAAAACAAAGGAGATGTCGGGTGTTGTGCCTTCTTGGGTTTGATCCTTGTCTGAGTAGACTTGGAGCGCTTGTTTATAGGCGCGATCGCACACGTTTTGAATCTGCACTGGCTCTAAGGTCAGTTCGAGCTGACCTGTTTCCATGCGCGTTAGATCCAGAATATCATTGACCACCGCCATCAGTTGACGCCCATTCTGATAAATTAACCGAGCATAACGAGCTTGACGTTGATTGAGTTCTCCCAAGGATTGATCTTTGAGCAGAGTTGATAATCCTAAAACGGCAGTGAGTGGTGTCTTGAGTTCGTGGCTAATACAGGCTAAAAACTCATCTTTCAGGCGGTTGAGTTGGACTAAATCTGCATTTTTGGCAGTCAGTTCTTGAGCGACTTGCTGCTGCTCTGTCGTGTCTTGCGCCATGACTAACCAAAGCTGTGAATTAGGGGGATTGAGAGTATTTTCTGGGATCGGGGAGTTGGCTGTGTCTGATTGTGTAGAAACCTGCCATGGTGAGTCTTTCCATGGTGCATTTTTCCAGTTCTCCGTTGCCAATTCTGGAAACAACGATGGGGATAGAGGCATTTTTGTCAACGAAAACTGGCGATCCTGGATTGTTGTGGTTTCTCGCATTTCCCTATCCATTCGTGAGTCTTGAGGATATGGGGATGTCGCTGTAGACTCAAGTTCTGGATGTTGAGCATGGGTTGCCATGGGACGGGTGCCTTCGCCTCCACAGTCAAAACCTATCGCTCTAGGGGAGGTGAATATTGGCTGAGGTTCATAACCAACGCCCCAAGCCACTGGTTTCTCCCGATTGTTGAGTTCCATTGGGGTGGGCTTGGGATCGGCTACAGTTAATGGTTCTGTCACCTGAGGATTTGTCTGCCAATTGGCACAGTAGCGGGTTGACTCGGACTGAGGGTTATGACTGAGGACGCCTACATTAGATGGTGATTCAACTGACGTTGACTCTATCCCAGTTGGATGTTTCCAGGATAGTCCTATCTGCTGACGCCAAGCCAGATTTTCTGACAAGACTTGCCCGGTTGCAGTTTGTAAACTCAGGGGTAGTGGTAGTTGTTCGAGTAGTTGGATTAGGGGGGATTGGGGATTGGGGAACCCTTCGCGACTATCGAGGGAATGGTTTGTAGGGGCGGGTGAATGAACTTTCTTTTGGCTATTGATGGCAATGTTTGTGCTAAACCCGCCCTGACGTAGAGACGTTGCCTGCAACGTCTCTACATCCTCAGTCTGGGATTTAGGCGCTAAGAATTGCAATAATTGCCAGCTATTGAGCAGTCCCAAAAATCTGCCATTGGGTTCGACTAATGCCCATTGTCTAGAACCTTTAGGGTCGGGAATGTTGGATGTATCGAGTGGTGTGTCTAGTGTTCCCCCGTCTAAGTCAGGTAGAATAGTCCAGAATTGGCTGATTGTCAACGATGCTGGTAGAATCGCTAGGGGTTCAATTACAGAGGGTTCCAGTTCCGAGAGCGGTTGAGAGACATCTTCAGTTGCTCTTTCTCCTAGAGTTGCTGCTGACCTCCCTCCGGTTAGGAGATGGGGAATAATCTGTCGCAGATTCACGACTCCCAGGGGATATTGCTGCTCACTGACTACAACAATCGAGTCACTCCCTGATGCGTGAAAAATTTCCAGTAAGGCAGTCAGATCAGTGGTTTGTGAACAAATCGGAACCGGAGCAGCACATTCTTTTAAACTGGGAGTTGACATGGATATGACCAATCTAGCTCAAATCAAGGGAAGCGGCTGGGTCGCAGGTTATCAATGTATATTAAGTTACCCATAAGCCGAGTAGCGTCAGAAACTCTGACGCTGACCAACACAACCACAGCTCTAGTTCAATTATTGCTCTGGATGGGGGGGGGAAAGGGCAAAGTGCTTACAATTACTTACAATTCTTAGAGTATTTAACGCAATGTTAATTAAGTTTATAAAAATTTTGTTAAAATACTTTACAGTCGAGTGATTTAACTCGGCAATGGGTAAGGTTGTTTTTCAACTGTATTGTCTATTAAAGTTCTATCGTTTTGCATCCTCAACTGTCGATTGGTATTTTTGTTCGTTCCCCAGCCCTGGCGCAGTCACTGAGCCAGGTTTTAAGTGGCGATCGTTATCTGTTATCGATCGCGAACTCAGAGGCTGAGTTCCTGGAGTTCGTTGAACAAAAACAGCAGCACATCGATTGTTTAGTGCTGCAAGAAGATGAATCCTTACCACCCGTTATTAATCAGTTGTACGAACAAGGAACCCTCCTTCCTCTGGTGATTTTACCCAAAGAATCAAAAGATAACAATCCTGTTGTTGTCACAAATGGTCAGCCCAACCCGATTCAGACAACCGTTCATTTTACACCAGGGGAGGTGCATTATCTGTTTCACGCCGCTGAAGTCCGACTCGATACTATCCAACTCTCTGAGATAGAACATTTAATAGAACAGGCAATTACCCAGTTTCTTTCTCTGTCTCCGAACTGCAACTTGCCCGATCTTCTGGCTAATGCGGATCACAAAGCCGAGGAAAATCATCGGGGTTCTTTAATGAAACAGCAGTATCGGTTATCTGAGAAACTCAAAGAGCGACTGGGCTATCTCGGTGTGTACTATAAACGAAATCCTCAGTTTTTCTTTCGCTATTTACCGCAAAATGAAAGAATCAAGCTGATCGAACAACTTAAGAGGGATTATCGTCAGATTGTTTTAATGTACTTCAGTCAAGATACCACGATTAACCAGTTAATTGATAATTTTGTCAATGAAGCATTTTTTGCCGACATATCCGTTTCTAGAATTGTAGAAATTCACATGGATTTAATGGATGATTTTTCTCAACAACTCAAGCTAGAGGGTCGCAGTGAAGATATTCTCACAGACTATCGCCTAACGCTGATCGATGTGATTGCCCATTTAGGTGAAATGTATCGTCGCTCGATTCCGAGAGAGTTATAATTGAGAGAGGTAGAAATTATTGGTTTCATGGAATACAGTCTCAGGCTCCTCGTTCATGGCAACTTCACCAGGCAATGAACCATGACGCATGGAGCGTGCTTGGAGTAAAGGAGTAGCACGAACAAAAAAACAGATGCTTGTATTTCATCAAGAGTGAGAACCGCTATAATCTTGGCATTGGCAATTAGCTTCTGATCCATCCAGGTGAACGGTGAACGAATTTATTTCGGGTTACTTTTAAAGTTGCAACTATCCTTCGCTGATTCCTAATGGCTAACCCTATGAGTCCCTTAAAAAAAACTTATGTCCTCAAGCTTTACGTGGCTGGGAATACTCCCCACTCAGTTACAGCATTGAAAACACTTAAAAATATCCTAGAACAGGAATTTCAAGGGGTTTACGCCCTGAAAGTAATTGATGTTCTCAAAAGTCCTCAACTTGCTGAGGAAGATAAAATTTTGGCAACTCCAACCCTAGCGAAAGTCTTACCCCCTCCAGTGCGAAAAATTATTGGGGATCTGTCCGATCGCGAAAAAGTTTTAATCGGATTGGATCTGCTTTATGAAGAAATTCGCGATGGAGAGATTGATTTTTAGGTAACGTTCAGATTTTATGGCATAATAGCGACTCCGAGATCTATTCTCAGATTACGGTGATTTTAGTTATATCTTTAAATTTGACGAAAAAATATGAGTCCATTTAATCTAGATGAGCAAAGACCCGAGGAATTTACCACAGCAGGAATCCATAAAATCCGGACGATGATTGAAGGGTTCGATGATATCAGCCATGGGGGGTTACCCGTGGGTCGAACCACACTGGTTAGTGGTACCTCTGGTACTGGCAAAACATTGTTCGCGGTTCAGTTCCTCTATAACGGGATCACTCAATTCGATGATCCGGGTGTCTTTGTTACCTTTGAAGAATCTCCCAACGATATTATTAAAAATTCCCATAGCTTAGGCTGGAATCTGCAAAAGCTAATTGATGACGGCAAACTTTTTATTCTGGACGCCTCTCCTGATCCAGAAGGACAAGAAGTTGTGGGTAACTTTGATTTATCTGCTTTAATCGAGCGGATTCAATACGCAATTCGCAAGTACAAAGCCAAGCGCGTTTCCGTTGATTCCATCACCGCCATATTTCAACAATACGATGCCGCTTCAGTTGTGCGGCGAGAAATTTTTCGCTTAGTCGCTCGCCTCAAGCAAATTGGAGTGACGACAGTCATGACTACAGAGCGCATTGAAGAATATGGACCGGTTGCGCGGTTTGGCGTGGAAGAGTTTGTCTCCGATAATGTGGTAATTATTCGCAATGTTTTGGAAGGAGAACGCCGACGCCGCACCATTGAAATTCTCAAGCTACGGGGTACAACCCACATGAAAGGGGAATATCCCTTTACCCTAACTAATCAAGGATTTAACATCTTCCCCTTAGGCGCTATGCAATTGACGCAGCGTTCGTCCAATGTGCGGGTATCATCCGGAATTAAAACCCTGGATGAAATGTGTGGCGGTGGCTTCTTTAAAGATTCCATTATCTTGGCAACGGGAGCCACAGGAACTGGAAAAACCTTATTAGTCAGTAAGTTTATTCAGGACGCTTGTTTAAATGAGGAACGGGCGATACTTTTCGCCTACGAAGAATCCAGAGCGCAGCTCACGCGAAACGGTTTATCCTGGGGAATCGATTTTGAGGAAATGGAGGAAAAAGGATTATTGAAAATTCTTTGTTCTTACCCCGAATCAGCCGGATTAGAAGATCACTTGCAAATTATTCAATCCCAAATCCAGGAGTTCAAACCGTCTCGCATTGCCATTGATTCGCTTTCGGCGTTAGCGCGGGGAGTAAGCAATAATGCGTTCCGTCAGTTCGTGATTGGGGTGACTGGTTACGCCAAGCAAGAAGAAATTACGGGCTTTTTTACAAATACGACTGACCAATTTATGGGTTCTAATTCGATTACAGATTCCCATATTTCTACGATTACCGATACAATTTTAATGCTGCAATACGTAGAAATTAGGGGTCAAATGTCCCGGGCAATTAATGTGTTTAAAATGCGTGGATCTTGGCACGATACCGGAATCCGGGAGTACACAATTAGCAAAGGTGGGGCAGAAATTAAGGATTCATTCCGCAATTACGAGCGAATCATCAGTGGTTCTCCGAGTCGGATTACTGTTGACGAAAAGAGTGAACTCTCGCGGATTGTGCAAGGTGTGCGACAAAAGTCAACAGAATAGTTTTGTCATTTGTCATTGGTCATTTACCGTTGCGGGAATGGTGTTCTATTGATCACTTAAATTAACTAGCGATCGCGTCCACTAACTGGTCAATTTCCTCATAGTCTGTAAAGTAATGAACACAGGCGCGAATGCAGTCGGGATCACGAAGCGTGCGAAGCAGGAAACCCTTTTGGTCCAATTGTTGGACGAGTTGGGAAGAAGGTGTGCTATTAGTTAAGACAAAGGAAACTAGACCGGCTTGGGGGGGAGAGGTCAATAAGCAACGAACCGAGTTTAACTCAGATAAACGTTGCCAAAGATACTGACTGCGCTGACAAATTTCTTCGTAGCGGCTTTGATCCGTTCCCCATTGCTGATGAGTCGCGATCGCCTCTCGAAGTCCGACGTAGAGAGGATAGGCGGAGGTAGCGACTTCAAAGCGCTCTCCATCAGGTTTCCAACCGATGGGTTTACCCGTTTTGTCCTGGACAATACCACGCCAACCAATAAACGTGGGATGCAGGTGTTCTAAAACATCAGGGCGCACGTACAAACCCCCAACCCCAGCTGGTCCACACCACCATTTGTGACCCGTAAATGCATAAAAGTCTACGCCAAGTTCGCTTAAGTTTAAAGGTAAGGAACCGACGGATTGAGCCGCATCGACTAAAATTCTGATCGGGGCGTTTTCTGTCACTGCATCACGACAGGTTTCCACAATGTCCTTTAATGGCAAAACTTGACCCGTATTCCAGAGGATATGACTGAGAACGACTAACCGGGTACGGGGTGTCAGGTGTTGTTGAATCACGGCGGTGGGATCACCTTGATTCAGCGTCGCCATAATTGGACAGGTGGACACCTCTACACCAAATCGCCGTCCAATCTCTTGGGCTGTCGCCACAATACCGGGATGTTCACAATCCGTGAGCAGGATGCGATCGCCAACTTGCCAGTCTATTCCCCAGAAAGCAATATTACAGCCTGCGGTCACGTTTTCGGTGAGGGTAATAGTTTCTGGAGGCGTTCTCAACTCAGACGCGATCGCGTCTCGGGTTTGCTGCGTTTGTTCCACCCGCCACTCATTGACCTTACCGGAGAACGGTCCATGATGCTGAGTATACTCATAAGCCTGTTGAATCGCGGTTAACGACCTTGAGGGGAGAGTCCCTTGACCGCCAAAGTTGAAATAAGCTTTGTTGGCTAAAGCCGGAAACTGCTGTCGATGGTGTTGCAGATGAGTTGATGCACCAGAGATGTCTGTCATCTTAATTTGCTGCTGGATACCTCGTCCATACTGTGTATGGGTTCCGGAGGAAAACCAGACCTCCTAACTAAATTTACGGAAAAGTCGGTGATGGACATAGTCTTACTACTATCCTCCCTTCTGGGAACTCCATTGGCAAGTTTTTCCTGTCCTCCTGAATGCATCATTCTAACCCCAATTTTGTCAAAACGATAAGCATATATACCGATTCATTTTTCTTTAAATCAGCCATTCTGCGTAGGAGCATTCAGTGAATTAACGGATTTTCTTTACAAAAAGTAAAGATATCCTAGTAGTTGATATATCTCTAAGAAAACTTCCTATTTTTATTGATTTTTCGCCCATTTAGTTTTTTGGCTAATCTCCCCATGAGTAAGATTTTATTGATTGAGGATAGTCTCTCTCAGTTAGCATTGATGAATCTTTACCTGCGCGATAGCGATCATAGGATTATCAATCTAACCAACCCGAAAGAAGCGCTGAACAAGGCAGTATTTTATCAACCCCATGTCATTGTCACTGATTTAATAATGCCAGAAATGAATGGATTTGAGGTGTGTCGTCAGTTAAAAAAGCATCCGGATACTCAGGACATTCCTATTGTTATTTGTTCGGCTAAAAATCATGAAATTGACAGAATTTGGGGAATGAAGCAAGGGGCTACTGCTCACCTCAGTAAACCTTTTTCCCGTGATCAACTTATTCAGACCATTAATAAAGCCCGCTTAAGTTCACCGAAAAATTATCAACAGTATCGACTGCGTGAACTGATTGAGATCTATCCCCTTGAATGGGGAAACATGGCAAATGTTTGCTAACACCTCTTGGATTATGTCTTATCTGATTGCCGTATTGCCCAATCGAACGCAAGCAGAAGCGGCTTCCTCCGATAACTCTCCCCTAGGACAGAAGCGCTTCTCCGGCTCTTTGTTTAAAGTTAAGTTTAGTAAAGATTTGGGTCACTCAATTAGATCCGAGAGCCAACAAAAAGTCGTTGGTGAATTGGGGAGTACCCCTTGATAATGAGAAGGATGAACACCTATGACAGCCACACAAACAAACAATAAACTTTATGATATCGATCAGATTCGCCAGCAGGCGCGTCAATCTATTGAAGAGGGAGCCGTTACTGAAGATTATCCCCTAGACCGCGAACAAGCTTGTCAGTTCCTCAACGAAGCGCTAGCCACAGAAATTTTATGTGTAATGCGCTACCGTCACCATCAGGTTATTGCTAAGGGAATTAATTATCCTCAAGTTGCTGCGGAGTTTGCTGAACACGCCGAGCAAGAACAAGAACATACGATGATGCTCGCCGAGCGTATTGATCAGCTTGGGGGTGATCCCGATTTTAATCCAGCGACAATCATGGAGCGCTCATCGACTGAGTACGGTAGCACGGGTGCAAATATTGAGTTGACTCAATTGATTAAAGAAGATTTAGTCGCAGAGCGGATTGCGATTGAAGTTTACCGCAAGTTAGTCGGCTTTTTTGGTCATGCTGATCCCACAACTCGTCATATACTCGAAGAAATTCTACAAGACGAAGAAGATCACGCCAGTGAACTTGCCGATTTGCTAGCGGCTATCGATCCCAGAACTAAACCTAGCTAATCGATTAGTTTTGTCGGGCGTGCGATCGCGTAACTTCAGGTAAAATGTATCCCGTGCTACCAAAACACAAATTGGGTGCGGGATTTTTGCCTGTCTAAAATAATATTTGTATTCAGCGTTACAGGATAACTTAAGTCAATACTCATTCTTTAGATAGAAGACATTGCGTTATAGACATTGATAATGTTAAAGTTTGAAAACTCCAAACCTCTAGGGTACCTATAGCAACATTGAGGAATGTCATCCATGACGAGCAGGGTGTCAACAGATCCAGTAACGGACTTACCAAAAAAGATGACTGGTTTTTGGAAAAAACAGCAAAATACATTTCTTGCTTCCTTAGAACGCTTGGGTTTGGCGTGGTGGCTGAAAATTGTCACAGATAACCCCCACTGCACCTACTACTTTGGACCTTTTGGCAGTGGCAAACAAGCCAAACTTTACCAATCAGGGTATATCGAGGATTTAAAAGAAGAAGGCTGTGAAATTAGAACAATTGAACTGAAGCAAGGTCAACCCAAATTACTGACCATTACTGGCAATGAACCCGCCGATAATTTTAAATCCGGTATTTTTGATTTTGTGTATAATTCAAAACGATTTTCTTAGTCCGATTTCTGAAAAATTAGTTAGGGCTTGCTGCACAACTGCAAAACCCTTATCTATCAAGGCTTTGAGTAGCATAGACATTGGATCATCTTCAAGGAAATAGGGTAAAACCCTTTCATACCCTTGCACCGCTATCAGGGAAAATGTATCATTGCTCCCCCTGCTCCCCCTGCTTCCCCCGCTCCCTTCACCCACAACTTATTCAGCAAGCCCTAGTTAAAGAGTTCTCCCACTATACAGCTAAACCCAGGCAGAAGCGGAGTTGTAAGTACATCTTGAGCAAACAATGTTACTACTAGCTTCAGCATCGCCTGTTCGCGCCGATAAACTTTAATCTCTTGCTTCTGGCGATCTAGAATCCAATATTCTTGCACTCCCTGTGTGGAATAAAGTTTGAGCTTTAACTCTAAATCCCGTTGTCTATCTTTACTCCCTTTAGATAGCACCTCAACAACCAACTCAGGCGCAGCGGTTAAGTGTCCAGACTCATCTAAGCATTCCTCTAATTGCTGATTACTTGCCCAAACTACATCAGGGATGACGCTATCGGTTGTTGAGAAGATAATACCAGGAGCGATCGCGGCTCTACCTAAACCTGTCTGACGCGACCAAGTCTGTAACTGAGCATACACATTGCCGGTAACCTCCTGATGCTTCCAATGAGGCGCTCTCGTCACAGTCAGTTCTCCATCAATGATTTCATAACGTTTTCCGTCTTCTGGAAAGAGTTCTAAATCACCAACAGTCCAGCGAACTTGTTCTGTAGTTATCATAGGCGATCGCGATGACCTAAAAACAGGTGCTGTCTCCATCTTAACTTGAATGTCACTGACTTAAGCAAAGTGTCGCCAACTCAGTACGCCAGGAAATAAATTTCCGCGTCAAAGCTCAAGTAAGAATGGAGCTGATATCACTCATGAATTCTACCATCAGGCATTGTCGCCCCCTGCAAATTTGCCCCCATTAAATTAGTAGTACTCAATTCTGCCCGTGTCAGATTAGCATTGCTCAAATTAGCCCCCATTAGGTTTGTTCTTGCCAAATATGCCTCAATCAAATCCGACTCACTCAAATTCGCTTCCCGTAAATTTGTCCGACTCAAATCCGCCCGATTCAATCGCGCAAAACTCAGATTTCCCCGACTCACTTGGGCTTTACTCAACTTTACATCTGGCATCACAGCGCCCTGTAAATTCACTCCGGTTAAATCTGCTTCAGTCAATATCGCCCGTTCTAATCTGACATTCTTCAGAATAGTGCCGCGCAAATTCGCCCCCATCAAATTCACTTCTGTCAAAAATGCCGAACTCAAATTGGCGCCACTCAAATCTGCCCCCCGCAAATCAGCTTCCCGCAAATTTGTTTCCCTTAAATTGGCACCACTTAAGTTAACTTTCAACAAATCTGCTCCCCGTAAATCTGCCCCTTGTAAATCGACGTTCTGCAAGATTGCCCCCCGCAGCTTAGCGGTATACATACGCTTCTCTTCTCGCAAATTAGCCCCGCGCAAACACGCCCCGGTTAAATCCGCCCCACTTAAATTTGCCCCCCGCAAATCAGCATCCATTAAATTTGCATCGAGCAAACTGGCTAATGTCAGATTGGCGCTTCTTAAGTCAGCACTTTGTAAACTTGCCCCATGTAAATCGGCATTACTTAAATTAACACCACTCAGCCAAGCCTGATTTAAATTCGCGCCACTTAACCGCGTACCCACTAAATTTGCTTTCCTTAAATTAGCGCGACTCAGGTAGGCAAAAATTAGCGTAGCGCCATGTAAATCAGCACCACTGAGAACAATACCAATTAAGTCCGCCCCAAACAAATTGACCCCACTGAGACTGACACCACTAAACTTCGTTTCTCCCGCTTCATAGCGCTGTAGGAGTTCCTTAACGTTCATAGAATAGTTTCATTGATTGCACGATCGCGCCAGCGGCTTGAGTGTTTTCATCGGAGTCCTCAAGGGCTTGTACTGTATGATAAAGCTTGGTTTCGAGTTCCTCAAGTGTGGGACAATTAGAAAACAATTCATACAACAAATCATCTAAGGGCTTGGCTTTCATTAATAACCAATCATGTTGCGTTTTCTGAACGGGGCGATAGAGTGCCGAAAAAATTAATAATTTTGCCCGCAATGGAGTCGTATATTTCATTACATTCAGACGTAAATCAAAGGGATCATAAGGGTATGTTTGTGAACTTAAATCCTGAGTGGCGTTTTCTGGGATTTCCTGACCTTTAACAAGTGGAAATTGAGGATTGGGAATTGGGGATTGGAGATTAGAAAATTCTCTCTGGTTGTCTTTATCTTCCCGTTTTCGCGTCCCTGTATTGACTTGTGGGGACAATTTTGTCGGTGGTGGCGCTGGCGGCTGCGATCGCACCGCTTTAGCTGATTTGACAGTGGTGATTTCTGAATCATCAGTATAGAGTTTTTGCAGCGCCTTTAAAATCGTTTTTGCCACGACAATATATTCCGCCTGTCGGTTGAGCGTTTGCACTTGCTGCTTGAGTGCTGCACTCAGTTTTTCGATGCTAGGGTAAGATTCTCTTAGGTCTTGAATTAAATCTGCCAAGTTCAATTGATCTAGAATCTGGGACTCTGTTTCCCACCGATTTTTGCAGACATAAACCATGAGTTTTTTGAGCCTCAGGGTATTATTATCTTCTTCTAGTTCCCTGGCGATTTCTGAGACAATCCATGGCGGCTGACTTGAAGCTTTAGGCTGGGATTTTGCGGCGACGACTTGAGTTAACTCGTCGGGTTCACTATAGAGAGGTTCTAATTGATGAATAATCGTATCAGCCACTAGTAAATATTCCGCTTGGCGGTTCAACGTTTCAGCAAAGCTATAAAGCGTTGAACGAAGCTGATCTAGACTGAAATGCGAGGCGCGAAGTTGTTGGATTAAATCGGAGAATTCATACTGGTTCAGAATTGCTAGCTCGTTTTCCCACTGATTTTGGCAGGTATAAACCATTAACTTTTTAATCCGTGTTGAATTGTCGTGGGTTTCCAAATTTTTAACAATTCTATCTAAACTTAATAACCCTGGCATTAATCTGAATGATGAATTGTGAAATTATCGCTTTTATAGAGAAATAATCCGCCGCGTTTTGTTCGTGAGCCGGACGCTTTGAACATTGGTACATTTTTAAAATGTTTAGCACACGTTATTTTATTTGTCAATGATTTTGTCCAAAGGGGTTTCCAACTCTACTAACTCTATGATATCAAGACTGTCATTTGTCATACTCGCTTTCATCGAGAAGCAAGCTATGTAAGTTCTCTCCCCTGCTCCCCCAGAAGGGCGGGTTTATGTAAGTTATCAGTTGTTGCCATAAGTTATCTGTAAAACCCGCCCCTATATCCCCTGCTTCCTCTGCTCCCAGACGTGCCATGGCACGTCTGGAACAGACTCCCCCATCTCCCCTAGAAATCATCCTGATCAACTGGCACACTCTAAGAAAATTATAAATACTGACCCCTTTTAGGGACAGTTTGACCCCTTATCGACGAGTCGTAATCGACTCACTCTAAATCACTATGTTATTTACTCGTCAACAACTCAAAGCCAAAAAACGCAATGCCAAACGCCTCAGTCAATTACTCCAAGAGGCTAGAAGAGAACTTGAACACAATATTATCATGTTGGAGGATACGGTTTTCGACCAAGGTAGTTGGCAACTGTCTGATATTTTACCCTCTCAAAATGCTCATTCCGTGATTGGCGAAATTCTCGCGATCGCGGATGCTTGGGAACAACTCAACCATTTTGAAATTGAGGAAAAGTTAGATCATATCGAGGGTAAATTCTATCAAAACTAAAGCATTCTGTTTAATTGACTCTATAATCAATTTATCCCACAACCCAAAGTTGTGGGATTTTGGATTAACTATCAAGAAACACTAGGCTTACAATTACTCCCTTCCCGGTAGAAGATTACCTATTTTTCTCTTCCCCTGCTCTCCTAGAAGGGCGGGTTTAATGTAGGGGCGGGTTTTACTACTATCATTCAGGGTTGCACCCAGATATGACTAAACCCGCCCCGACTGTCTTTGTCTGCCTATAGAAGAAACATTATAGAGAATCCATCGTTACTTGCACAGACGAAGTCATCCGCATCAGCGTTTCTTGCTCACTCTCAGGTGCCGTAAGCAAAAATTCCATGTTAGAAAGTGTAGACATCATTCCATTAAGAGGCATGATCCGATCAAACCCGATAGTCATTGTTCCAGCGCTTTGCGTGGCAAAAGACTGAACCTTAAAATTCACACCGGGAGGCGCTCCAGGAAGATCCATCTGGCTCGATTCTTGAGATTGCTGTTGCATACTCATCTTTAGCGTGACCTGATCATCCTCAATATCTTCCACCTCATATAAGACTTGGATCTGATCCAATGGCAACTCGGAAACGGGTACAGCGCTAGATACTTGCCACGTTGCTCCCACTCCTACGGCTTCTTCGGGAAAAGGTACCGCCGATAATTGCTCTAAAGAACCCAACATTTGCTGTAGAAGTTGTTCGAGGTTGGGATCAAGATCCTCCGGTAAAGATACGTTCACATCTTTAGTGATTCCCTGCTCATCAATCACATAAGAAATCGTCACATCCTTGAGTTGTTGCAGTTGTGCTCGCAGAGTCCGAATCAGTTCCGGCGGAGCGGTTTTATCCGAAACCACATCCACATCAGTGTAAGTCACTTTAATCTGAGCATCCCCATTCGCCTCAACCTGAGTCACCTCTGACTCAATGGTCATCTGTATAGCAGGCATATTGATATTAGGCATCACCTGACCATCTACCGTCCCCGTCATGTCCATATTCATCGTCAGGACTGTGGTTTGCTTGGTATTGGCGGCGGGTTTAAACCGCAAAATTTGCCGGGGTTGAGCGCCTGGATCAAGTAAGACTATCGTTGATTTCGCTTCAGCCGCACTTTCGGTTGCATCGGGAAGGGTTTGGGGAGCAACTAATGGTGTTTGAGCATTGACAGAGGGAGAGGGTGGCGTTATCCCCCATCCGGCAATCAATAACACAATAGCACTCAGGACGACTGGTTTTTTCATCAGGTTATTTTAAAATTCAGATTCTCCTTTCAATCTAGCTCACAAATGATAGCCATCTTCCGGTAAAGGGACATAACCAACAGAACGAACCACCTCATTTGAACACAGGGTACTGTTTAATCATGTCAGTATGATTAAAAGCTTATGGTGGATTCCAGAATCCTTTACCTGGGAATCGACTTCGGTACCTCTGGCGCACGAGCCATTGTGATTGACGCCACAGGTGCGGTGCAATCCGAAGCGCAATGTGGGTTTGAGGCGACTCCCCTGGCTGAATTAACCGCAATTTGGCAAAACACTCTATATCGGCTGATTGAGCAAATTCCGGCATCGATTCGACAGGACATTACTCGTATCGCCATTGATGGTACATCGGCAACTGTACTGCTGTGCGATCGCGAAGGTACTCCAATCACCGAGCCACTTCTTTATAATGATGGGCGAGGGATATTTGGGTTCTACGTTAGTTGTGAAGCTGTTGAGTCATACCCGCGTTGAGGATGCTGATTACGGAATTTATTCTCACCGACTGGGGAACTTATGGTTAACCGGAGGTGCGTCTAATACAGGAGGTGCTGTACTGCGACAATTCTTCAGCGACAGAGAACTTGAAGAACTTAGCCGCCAAATCCACCCTCAGCGCGAAAGTCCCCTAGATTATTATCCATTACTCAAAAAAGGGGATCGCTTTCCCATCAATGACCCTCATCTATCTCCAAAACTAGAGCCTCAACCTGCCAACCCTGTAGAATTTCTCCACGGTTTACTCGAAAGCATTGCCCGTATTGAAGCACGAGGCTATCAATTATTACAACAACTCGGTGCTACTCCCCTCACCTGCATCTATACGGCGGGAGGAGGTGCTAAAAATACAACATGGACAACCATTCGCGAACGTCAGCTACAGGTTGCCATTCGACCCCCCAAACAAACAGAAGCAGCTTATGGTACGGCATTATTGAGTATGTAGGGGTTCACTTTCATGACTATCCTTTCTTCGCTAACTCAGATGCAACGAAACCCGCCCCAGTTAAGTGTTAACTATAAATGTGAACTCCCTGTTCTACGACAGATGACGAATAACCAATGACAAATGACGAATGAACCTATGCTGCTGACGGATGAATTGCTCCTATATTACAAACGCTGTCGGCGTCGGGCGTTTCTCGATTATTGTGGTGATCCGACTCAAAAAGATCCGCCCCAAGATTTTCTGCTGAAACTGCGCCAAGATAGCTCGGCACATCGGAAAGCTATCCTCAAAAGCGTGGAATACAATGGGAGCTATCTTTGTGCGGGAGAAAGTCCACTCCTATCCCTATTGCCTACTGGGGCAAACCTGACGCCGATACAAACCCCTCGCTATGGGCGAGATGATTTGCAGGCGGGAGCGAATGCGACTTGGGAGTTGATGCAGCAAGGAGTCGATTGTATTGCTAGGGGACTTTTGATCAGGCAAACAGTTGAGGGCGTCACGCTGCTGGGTTCTCCTGATTTATTGGTCAAACAACCGGGAAACTCGATTTTCGGGGATTGGATGTATGTTCCAGTATCCATTAAATTCGGCAGGCGTGCTAAGGCGGATTATCAAATCATCGCCGCGTTTTATGCCTATCTTTTGGGTGAAATACAGGGAATTTTGCCCAGTCATGCTTGGTTAATTTTACGTCGTCAAAATGCCTACTCGGTTACTCTGGACAAATGGCTACCCTTGATGCAGGCGGATTTGGCAGAATGTATCCAAACTTTGCAACAACCTCAAGCGCCAGAAGTCTTTATCTCACGGCAAAAATGTGGTCTTTGTCATTGGTATAGTAGCTGTTATGCGATCGCGCAGTCTCAAAAGCATATTTCTTTGATACCCGGTGTTACGCCAAATCGCTACCAGAGTTTGCAGGAGTTAAGGATAACCACGGTAGAATCCCTTGCCCAAGCTGAGATTAGCACCTTGGCACTTCTGTTTGGCAGCGAAGTGGCATCGAATTTGCTGCAACAGGCTCAATCTATTCAGCAAAATCGCGTGATTCTACGTCAGAGGTTTGATCCAGCTAGGGAGATTCCCCCATTCGACAAGTTGACGGAACCTGAGAACAACTTGAATGGTGATCGAGTCAATTCTCTCTCAGAGTCTCAGCCTTCCAGGGGATATACGGATATATTACCCAAAGCCTCTGTCGAACTCTTCTTTGATATCGAGGCTCAACCCGACTTAAATCTAGACTATTTACTGGGTATCTTGGTGATTGATCGATCGAGTAATACCGAGACATTTCACCCATTATTGGCAGAACATCCCGACGATGAAGCCGTCATCTGGCAGCAATTTTTAGAGTTGGTTTGGCTCTACCCCGATGCTCCCATCTTCCATTTTTCTGATTATGAAGTCGAAACCGTCAAACGCTTAGCTAAACTTTACAAAACCCCATTCACCCACCTACAGCCCTTACTGTCGCGCTTTGTCGATGTTCATAAGCAGGTGATGAGTCGGGTAACCCTACCCGTAGAAAGCTACTCGCTCAAACATTTAGCGCGGTGGTTAGGTTTTGAGTGGCGCGATGCAGCAGTAACGGGTTCTCAATGTGTCTGTCTCTATGAGCAGTGGCTGACAACAGGCGATCGCTCCGTACTGGAGATTATCCAACGCTACAATGAAGATGATTGCCGCGCTACATATCACCTGAAGAACTGGTTATGGGGATTTTTGCAAGCAAATACTCTTACCTCTGTCTAAAGAATGCAAAGTTATGCAAAGATTTCTGAAAAAATCAGAACTCGTTATTAATATTACAATTTTCTCTAAGGAATCAATGTTAGCGTAGATAACATAGAGGGTTTCGCAATCGTTGAATCGGATGGAAGCCCTCTAGGAACTTTTAAGAGGTGATCGCTATGCTTCCAATATTCCTGATTCTTTTGATCAGCGCTATCGCAAGTCTCTGGCTGTCTTTACGCGCATCTCACGAAGTTTCCCGGGTTTTAGCTATAGGTAGCGCCATATTTTGCTTAATCTTTGGGTTTGCTATGGCACCGTGGGCTATTCAGGTTGTGATTGTTCTATCGCTCCTAGGCATCGAACGGTTATATCCCTTCCGGAAAACAGCCGCTGAATTGGTTACTCTCTCTCCTACCAAAAGACGATGATTTTTTCCTTGAAATCTACTTCAGACTATCATTCATTCAGCCAGAGAGTCTACTCCCTCAATCTATAACAGAAAAAATTTAATAAATGAATACCCCAGCTTTTAGTCTGGGGTATTTTGATCTAAAGTTCCCTCAGTGCAAATGTATTATATCAAGACTAAAGCCTTATCCCGTAATAGTTTGAGCGCTTACCCCCCTCAAAATTTGATTGTTCACCCGCTTCTTCTGCGTACTCCTGTGCTTCCATTGGACGTGCTAGGGTACAGCGCTAGTCATCAGATAGCTGGTAATCGTCATCTAGCATGAGGACATAATCAGCCATCTGTTTAGCGTAATGAAGGACTCTAGGCACTTCTAAGAAGTCTTCGTATTGCAAAACTCCATGGCGGGATTCGTGAGCGATCGCAGCTAAGTCGAGTAAGTTGTCCTTGTCATCGTCTTGATAGTAACCTATGGCAATCTCAACCAGAGAAGGGTGCCTCCAAGATTTTTTTGGTTGCTCTATCCTCGATAAATTGTTGGCAATGTCACTCATCGTCAAAGACTTATTACCAAGACTAAAAAATACACGGTCATTGTCTAGATTCCTGAATAGACCAGTAATAAATCCAGATATTTTTTCCCCATCCATCCCAAACCACTCTGATGTTTCATCCCCAGAGCGTAATCGGATAACCCGCAGTCCAGGGAATTCCTCAAAAACAGGTTGGTCTCGCTCGGCAAACGATAATCCCTCGACGGAAATTTGTCCATCCTGTAGCCACGTCCATTGCTGACGGATATTCTGAGCTAAACAGTAAAGTAACGTCGGCTTGTCCCTTAACTCTTTTTTGTTGAGAGTCTGCTGAATAAATGTTCGGATTTTAGCCTTACCTTTATCGTCATTGGTAAAACCTTTTCCCTCCTTGTTTATGCGGGTCAAGGCTTCATCATAGGGTATCCACGATTCTAGACCGGAAAAAATAGCAGTGATTTCAGCCGTCCGAGAAGACATTTTAACAATGACGGGAATTGTTTGGGGTTTCCCATCAGCGCTAGTTTCGGACGTTCGATTGACCAACCATAGCCCTACTTCATTGATAGGAGTATCTGGGTCTACATGGGGAAGTGTTATGTCAGATGGAGCCATCCGCACTCCTAGAGAGCGTAATAGGTCGATAAAGCTACAGATAGCTTTTTGACAATAACTTTTTTGTTTGGGAGTAATAAACTGGCTGACAAGTCCCTCATCCGCAAAACCGAGACGAATCGCACGTTTTGGGTCTCCCCAAGGTGCTAACTTATATTTAGTTTCATTTTCTTCACCTTCGTTATTTCTTTCGACAAACTTCCAATGTTTTTTATCATAAAGTTCAAACCAAACTCCCACTTTACCACGTAGTTTTAATTGAACAGGCTGCACAAGAGCAGCGACTTCACGCCTTCGCTTATTTATCGCTTTTTCTCGCTCTGCACTCTTCGGTTTAAATTCAGGAGATAAATCTAAGCGTTGTGCTAAACCAGCCACTTCATCCACACAGATAGTCACTGTTAAACCTTCCGGGAACGAGTAGGGACACGATAATATCGTGCCCCTACTTCCGGGTTCTGCATCTGGCAACCCTAAGCAATACTGTATGGCTTTGAGACGTTCGACCAGATTTTCTTCGTTGATGTACCAAATCCAAATGGTTAAATGTTCACCAACGGATGAACGAATTGCACGCCGCAATCTTGCTTGTTCAGCACGACGTTCTTTATAAAATTTCTCCAGCCTCACCTGAAAATCCTCTTCCGTCTCTTCTGGTTCGGGTTTCCAGCTAAGACGCTCTGACTCCTGTTTTTTTAAGAGTTCTTGGCGGCGCAATTGGTAATCTGATTCAGATTCTCTTTTTTTCTTGATACATTTCTTCAATTCAGTTTCCTGCTTACGTAACAATCTTTTTTCTCGGACGGCAAATTGCTTGTCGGTTTCGGCTTTTTTTCTAAGAAGAGGCTCATCAAAACTTTCTTTGGGCTTTTTCAAGTCAAAGAACTGACTTGACTGCTTGTCTGTACCATATTTTTCCCGTTGACAATCTATCGGTTGCCAACAGTCCTTTAAGACATCAGCTATTTGGCTTAAGAGTTCGTGAGTATTGACTGTAGGTAATCCTTTAGCTACTTTATGCTTGGGTTTCATCCCTTCTTTATAGGCAATGCCAATATTAGGATTACCGATTAAAGCGTCTGAGGGATTAGCTAATATTTTTTGCGGTGTCACTGAAAGAATGTCTAAATTTTTCAGCAATATAGCTAGGTTTTCATCCCACTCAGCTACACCTTTCTTTAATACCATCCGGCAAGAGAGGAAATAATCTGTCCACTGAGCAGGATTTAGTGCTTGTCCCCAATTCAGTTGGGCGCGGATGTAGGCGTTACTACCGTGATTTTTTGACAATTTAGAATCGTTTACACTGAGCCAGCGCCTAATGCTTGGCTTAATATCTAATCGGGGATAATGCAAATCAGGTTCCTGCACCATCCTCACGGTTAAAACTATTGAATAATAGTAAGTTTGTCCGTCTTCTGTGTAATTTAACGGCTGCCAAGATATTAACTCTGCTCCTTGCCCACTTGATGGTATCGTTCGGTAAAACTGAAGTTTTTCGCCATCCACTTCAAACTTTAGTCCGGGTTGGGTTAGTTCTTTCGCTAGTATGTGAGGCAACAAAATAAAATCACTGCCAGAGAGTTTAGCTGTTCCATTTGGATAAGTTGTAAACTGCTTTGTATAAGATACCTCTCTCCTTTCCCAAACCAATTTTTCGGCAGACAGATAACTCATCACCAATTGTCGTTCCTGAGCAGTGATGCCAACTTTCCTTTTATTACTTGGTTCTTCGGGAAATTCTGTATCTATCCAATAAGACAAAATAGCTGACAAAGGTTTTTGGGGGAGTTGGTGAGGGCTGTATAACCAAAACTCTCCTGGCTTTGGCGACAGTTTTCCAATGTAAATTAAACCAGGAGCTAGTCTTAATGCTCTATCGAGAGACTTCACGGGAAGGCTGGTTTGTTCAATCGCTTTATTATCCCGCTTGGCAGTAAGTCGTCTTATTTCTTGCTTGGCATCATCGGGAAACTTTAATCCAAAAAACTCTTGAGGTGGCAAGTCAGATTTTAAGCGGAAAGCACATAAACGGATTGTTGGGTAGACCATGAGTAATAACCTATAAGTAATTAGAGCTTGACATGGGGTAAACCAGAAAGATTTTTAGTTTTAGCGATCGCACAATAAAAAGGGCGATAGAGAGATTGCACGACCAAGCGATCGCGTAGAGGAATTTGTGGTTCATTTTCAAAATAAGGACGCAGTATATTTACAATCCCGACTAGGACACTGGTAGCAGCAATATCTTCTTTTCCATCTTGGTTTCTAGCAGTATTTATCCCAAATTTAGCGTCGCACCAAAAAACTTGTGCATTGGCATTACCACGAATTAGACGCCCTATTACTTGCCAAAGAGAAACAAGAATATCCCAATGCACAGCCTCGCGATCGCCTACAGGTAGCGTCCTTAATTTTACTGAGAGGTGCAGCAGGTGAAGCCATTGACGATACGCCGTGTCACGAAAATCCTCACCTAATCTCCTCAAGGTTTCCCCTGTAGCCGTTTTATGATTGTCAATTGCCCAACGGTTAATGGAGTGAATTGCATAAGATAAATCGTCAGGAACAGGGTGAGGTAAAACTAGAAAGTAAGCCGCTCCAATTACCGCCATTCCATTCTCATCAACAATATTATGCCCTCGCTCAAATGCTTTAATTGGACTGATCAAAATTGTTTCCGATCTTGTAGCAAAATCCGGCGATCGTCCCCGCTGCAATACATTACGATTATCCCGCTCATCATGCCACTCCTTATGAATTTCATCATCAGGAGATAGAGGGATAACTTTATCCTTCCATCCTAACCCCCCCAGACACTGATCAACCCAATTAACTTGTTCATAGCTGTTAACCATTAATGATATTTTTCTACCCTTCAACTCTTTGAGTTTGTCATCTAGATAGTCTTCTTCTACTAACTTTGTAACAATTTGTTCGAGGTTGCGACGCTTATTATCTCCTGCTCCCGAAACAGAGATAGGGTTTTGATGCTTATCGGAGAAGGGTAAAAACGTTGAAGTTATGACCATTTCCTTTGATGTATCTGGTACAAGCACTCCATAAACAGGTACATCAACATGATAGGCAGGTGATTTTCCCGCCCAGCTTGTTCCCGACATCAGCAATAAGTGGGGACTGGCAATATTATCTGCTTTGAATAATTCATCAAAATGCAGTAACAACCAACGTCCAACGCCCGTGCAACGAAAAAACTGTAAGCTACCTAATGACTCTTTGTAGGATTTGTGGTACTGAAATGCCAGTTGATTTCCCATTGGCATTGCTGGAATAACTGCATTAAAGTCTGGTGGGGGAGCATCAAACCACATTGAATCTGATGTATCCAGATTTAGGATTCCTTGCACCTGTCGCCATTTGATCATCATCAAGGAGAGCTTACTTTGCAGAACACAGACTAGCAAGGCAAACTCTAGTTTGACGGAAATTTCATTGATTTTTTCCGAAGACAAGGGAACAGTTGCAGTTTGCTCAACCCATGTCCGAATAGCTGCACGTTTTTTGTCTTTTTTAGCCAACGGAAATAAGGGATTATGCTCGTTGTCTAAGTTTCTGATATAGGGTTCAAACGTACCCTTCATTAAGGCATCGCATTGTTGAGATTGTTCTACATTATCCGGATTTGTCCTTGTTAGTAACGTAGCCACCTCTCGCAACAATAGCCAGTCCGTAAAATAATGCTTAGAGTCTCGCCATTTAGCTAAGTCATTTTCATTGCTCAATAGGTGGTATATTTTATCGGCTGTGCCGTTAGCTATACGGCAAGCGTCCCACCAATCTGAGACAATATCATTCTCAAGCAGTCTTGACTTTTGCTGCTTTAATTTGTCTTCAACATAATCGTGGAGCTTGTTCAACCAAGCATCTCTAGCAGGTCTGCACAATGTCTTATCAGGGCTAAATGCTTTATCCAGATAGGCTTGGTGTTGGTCAACTTCATCCACAATGACCAAATCACTGCGCCTACAAACCAATTCAAAATACAGGATACTCTCTCGGTTTATTGCTCGTGGAACCCTGCTATAAATTAAGCTTCCTGGTGTGGCAATCCAGATAGAAGCGTTAACTAGATCGCAGTCTTTTTTATGAGAGGGACATACACCGTAAGCTGGACAAGCTTTGTTCTTAGATGATAGTTCTGATTCGTCTTCGTTGCTTGTCTCTATAGGTTCCAAGTTCAAACATGGCTGCATACCAATTTCAAACGGTATTTCCATCTCCGGCTTAACTGAAGGGGTCAATAGGCAAGTATTACTCAGCCATTGGAACGCCGGATGGTCTTGGTTAAACGCTTCATTTGGATTAGAGTTGTAAACGGCTTTGTGTAATCTATTTAAGTGGCTGGCTTTGTTGGAATTCCCCAAGATAGGAGCCACGTCAGTAATTCCAACTTCGGTAAACATTTTAGTCAACTCAAAGATTTGTAGCACATCCGCTACAACTAGCGTAACGTGCAATTTCTTACGCCACGAACAGACTGCCAACACTTTCATCAAGTTGGACTTGCCGGATGACACCATCCCGACTAAATGCCGGATTCTATTGATGGTTAAAGTCTCAGCATCAACTAATTCTTGGGTATCGTTAAATACTTGTAGTTTGATTTTACTAAAAAGACTTACCCACTTTGGCTTTAGTCCCCTATTACCCCTTTGCTCATCCATCCATGCGGCTGTTTCCTTAAGTTCAGCCCAAGATAATTGCAGCGGATTCCTCAACGACACACCAGCTATATTGTGATTTTGTGGATGTTGGAAATTAGCAATCAGAGGCGATATCGCAACGGTTTCCTTTTTCCCTTTTACCTCGCACTTATAATTTTCAGCTTTAGCCCAAGCAAGCGCCTTTCTTTGCGATAACTCTACTGACTTATTTAATGTATCGTTATAAATCTGGAATCGGTGATTGGCAACTGTAATATTAGTTCGCCTTAGATATTGCCAAGATTCTCCTTCTTCATAAATTTCATACCCACGACTATCTGACGGAAAATCTCGATAACGCTGTAGAGCTTCTTTCCAGATAAATGGACTATCGAAGTGTGGCAATAGATGACGAGCGATCGCCAACATTCGATACTGATTTTCCGTCCAATTTTGACATTCTGGATGGGAGATGGGATAACCAGTCAGTAGCACCCAAAGACTATTCGCTGTAGCGCCAGGAAGCAAGACGCTCAACACGTAAAGTCCTAACTCTATCTCACATAAATCTTTATCTAAATCGTTCTTAAGAGGTGCATACCATTTCGTAGTATTTCTCATTTCTCACTTCCTAGTTTTTTAATAACTTTCTGGACAAATGAACTTTCAAACATTACCTGAGATTTTTTGACCGATACGGGACAATAACCTCGGAATTCTTGGATGTACTCCTGACCATAACTTTTTAGTTCATCAGGAAAGACAAAAAAGGATTTATTGTAAGGCTGATGCTTGAGTTGACGAATAGGCTGATTGACTTTTTTGGCTAAGTTATATGCCGATTCCCAAAACTTTACATCAACTGCCCAGACTGTTCCATCTGGAAAAACTAAATGTAAGTCATATTGGTCGAGTTCTGGATATAGCTTAACTTCTAATCGGTTTAACTGTTTCAATCTTCTTTCTAGTCGGAGTTCTGCTTTCCCTGGACGATGAATAAAATATCGTAAATCCTTCTTCAGCCAAAAGATTTCATCAGACTGATGATCGGTTAAAGGGACAGGATTCTTTTTTTCTTTAGCACAATGTTTGTTCTCACATTTCAAATTATTATCTTTTGTTACATACATTAGACCGCCACAATGACCGCAGCAGTAAAATTTTTCACCTAACTTATAAGATTCTGGAGCTTTTTCATAGCTATGTATCAGAAGATCTTGCACGAGCTTAAAATCTACAGCGCTGTCAATATAAAGTTGACCCCTTGTTACTACAGGGTTTTCTATAAGATACTTCCTAAACCTCGTGTAGAGTTCAGGGGTTTGCACGGCTTTAGTCATTATCTCATTAATCACTTTCTTTTGGAAATTACCCCATTCATCGAAGTATTCCCCTGCTGTTTCAATACAAAACCCACTCGGCTTTTGGTCTTCTATCAGTCGCTTATCAAGCCATTCTTCAGGGCAATCAATTTCTATCTCCCAATCTTTTAAGGGGTGCTGCGCCCATCTGGACACAAAATCAGGAACTCCTTGTATCGGTTGAGGCATTCGGGCTATTAAACAAGCAAGTGCCAGCTTGTTTACCCCTAATTGCAAGACAGCCGGATATGCTGAGAGGCTTTTGGGGATTTGGTGTTCATACTCACATAGACCCTTAGCTATCTGTTGGAGCGTACCCTCTCCTATCAGATTCACCCTATCAGGTTCTTTGACTTCCTCGCTACCCGTAACTAATGAAGTCATGTCGTACCGTCTGTGTCCTGTTGGCGTCCTCATTGCCTTAATTTTTCCCGTCGCCTCCCAGCGCCTGAGGGTGTCTACGCTAACCCCTATGCGCTGTGATGCTTCTTTTGGACTCACAAACTCTGGAATGGGCTTTTCCTCAATTCGATTTCTCTAATATAACCGCATTTCTAGATTTGCATAGATATTTTTGGCAAAATTTGAGCAGCGAAATCGCAATGCGCTGCTTGCATGAATAGGCAGTTCCCCCTGTACAAAATCACGGAATGCTTATCTAGAGCGGTATAGAGCCATTTTTTGAACCTCTGGCGAATGGGTACATTTGTGAAAAAGACTCCTAGAACGGATAATGACCGCGATCGCTGTTTTTTCCCAACGTCGTCTGATTGCGGTTTACTGGTAAGTTCCAACAGGGCTACGGGTTGAAATAATTATCGCGATCGCGTAAAGTAACTATGCGATCTAATCGGTTTGGATATAGCGGTTTGCCACTGGGTAGAGTACAGCTAACATTTATGATACGGGGTCATCTGGGCGTAAAGTGTATTCAACTGAGTTGCAGTTATTCAGAAAGAGATTTTAGACGATAACCTAAACCGTGTACAGTTTCAATTAAATCTTCTGGAGCGCCTACTGCTCGAAGTTTGGAGCGCAGGCTTTTAATATGAACCTTAATCGTATCTTCTTTCGGAGGATTCTCTAGTGACCAAACATGTTCAATAATGGCACTCCGACTCATGATTTGACGTCCGTTGCGAATCAGCAATTCTAAAAGACTATATTCTTTGGGAGTCAAGCGTAGAGTTTGATCGCCGTAGCAGACTTCATAAGTCGCTGGATCTAAACGCAATTGTCCCCATTCTAAAATGGGGGGTGAAACCGTTTGCCCTCGTCGCAGTAGCGCTCGAATCCTAGCCAGTAACTCTGGAATATCCAGAGGTTTAACCATATAATCATCGGCGCCCGCGTCCAAACCGATCACTTTATCCGTACTGGTATCGCGAGCCGTGATCATCAATATTGGCATCTGATAACCATAGGAGCGCAAGCGTTGACACAAATGAATCCCATCCAATTGCGGCAACATCATGTCAAGCAAAATTAGGTCGTAATCAAGGGTATTCACTTGCACCCAGGCAAACTCTCCATCGGAAACGGTATCGACGGCATACCGTTGTATAGCCAAGGCTTCAGCCAGGGCTTCAGCTAGATAGATATCATCTTCGACTAGAAGAATTCTCACTTATTGACATACTATTCCCTTATATGAATTTATCACGAGCCGGTCTAAAAACAAACTTGCTCAAGAGAACGGATAGCTAGCGGCTGTTATTTTTTAGGATAACTCAGATGCAAAAATCTATCAGTATCAAAATTGTTATCGGCGGTTTTTGTCTGGCATTACTTATTTTTATTGGTGTTAGTGTTATTTCCTATAGTCACCTGACTCAACTGATGGAACTTCCCCGGTCGATGGACTATAGTTACAAGTTACAGGAACATCTGAAAGATTTATTGTCTCAGCTCAACAGCGCCAATGCGATCGCCCAACAACAGCAATCGCTCCTGAGGCAGATCCAAGCGAAAGAACAACAGGTGCTACAAGAGCAGTTAGCGACTGTGGTGACTCAGATTCATACAACCCAGTTGATTATGATTCTGGGGCATAGTAGCAGCTTAGCAATTCTGATGGTGCTGTGCGGGTTGCTCCTGAAGCAGCACTCTCGATTCCAGCCAGAGTTAAGCGGCGATCGCCAACAGTCACAGACTACCCGATCACAAATGGCGCAACGAGAGCAACTCATCCTCAGGAGCGCTCAACGTATCCGCCAAACTCTAGATCTGGACACCATTCTCGAAACCACAGTCACTGAAGTACGAGAATTTCTGGGTGTGGATCGAGTGTTAGTCTATCGGATTTGGTCTGATGGTACAGGAAGTACCGTAGCGGAATCTGTCACTCCTGATACCGCACCCATTCTGGGACAAACCTTTCCGGCTGAAGTTTTTCCCGAACAGATGCATCAATTGTACTGCCAAGGACGGATTCGCACTGTAGTCAATCCAGAAACCGATGGAGTTGCTCCCTGCTTGGTGGAATTTCTACAGCACTTAGGTGTCAAATCTAAACTCGTCGTACCCATTCTGCAACAAGAAAAGCTTTGGGGACTGCTGATTGTCCATCACTGTTCTCAACTTCGACAGTGGCAACCCTTAGAAATTGACTTACTTTCTCAATTAGCTATACAAGTTACTATTGCCATTCACCAAGCCCAACTCTATCAACAGCTTCAGAATGAATTGAGTGAGCGCCAACGGATTGAAGCCCAACTGCGTCAAGCTCGCGATGAACTAGAAATCCGAGTTCAAGAACGTACTGGTGAACTGATACAGATGAACGCTGATCTACAGACTCAAATCCATGAACGCATGGAAGCAGAAGCCGCATTAAAAATTAGCGAAGAACGCTTTCGGGTTGCTCTCCATGACTCACCAATTACAGTATTTAATCAAGACACAAATCTGCGCTACACCTGGGTCTATAATCCGGCGAGTCGGATTAATACTGACGTACTGCTCGGAAAATCAGAATTGGAAATGTTTTCACCAGAAAATGCCCAGAAGTTAATTCCTATTAAGCATCAAGTTTTGACTACAGGAGTAGGTGAGCGCCAAGAGATATCAATTATCGTAGACGGCAAAGTCCGGTACTACGACTTAACCGTAGAACCCTTACAAAACGATGCCGAAGAAGTGGTTGGCATTACCTGTGCTGCCACCAACATTACCGATATTCGGATTCGGGAACAACAGTTGCGAGCAATCTTTGAAGGCGCCCTTGATGCCATTACCATTACCGATAATCAGGGTCGATATATAGAAGCTAATCCAGCGGCTTGTCAGTTATTTGGTTTACCTGTAAATGAACTTTTAGGCAAACGAATTGCTGAGTTTATGGAACCCAGTTTTGATTTTGAAGCAGCGTGGTGTCTCTTTCAACAGCAGCAAAGGTTCACCGGAGAAGTCCGTATCCTCAAGCCAAACGGTACAGTGCGAGATGTGGAATATACAGCCAAAGCCAACTTTCTTCCTGGACAGCATTTATCTATCTGGCGTGATATAACTGAACGCAAACGCGCCGAAAAAGCACTCCGGGAAAGTGAACGGTTTATTCAACGCATTGCTCACGCCATGCCAACGGCGTTATATCTCTACGACTTAATTGAAAAGCGCAATATCTACACTAACCAACAGATTACTCAACTCATCGGCTACTCCCCTGAAGAAATCCAACAGATGGCACCGACATTTCCTCAAAATCTGATTCACCCAGATGATCAATCTAAATGTACCACCGCCATTAAACGATTTGCCACGGCTAAAGAGGGAGAAATTATTGAGACAGATTATCGCATCCAACATAAATCAGGGGAATGGCGTTGGCTGTATAGTCGCGAGATGGTGTTCACTCGCACGGCTGATGGTTTACCCCAGCAAATTCTCGGTACTGCTCAAGATATTACAGAACACAAGCAGGCAGAATCAATACGTCTAGCACTTGCACAAGAGCAGGAACTTAGACAACTCCAGCTTAACTTTTTTTCTATGGCATCCCATGAATTTCGCACGCCCTTAAGTACTATTTTAGCTAGTATCCAATTGCTGAAATATTACTATCCAGAAGGATCAGATAAGAAAATTTGTCGCAATATTGACCGCATTGAGACAACAGCTAAAACCATGACTCAGCTTTTGGGCGACATCTTAACAATCAGCCGAGCGGAAACTGGAAAATTAGAGTTTACTCCTAAACCAATTAAGTTAGAAAGTTTCTGCTGGTGTTTAGTAGAAGAGATGCAAGTGAATGCGGGAGAAAATTATTCAATTAATTTTGTTAGTCAACATCAACCTTCTATTGTTTTATTGGATGAGAAATTATTGCGTTCTATTTTAATTAATTTGCTTTCTAATGCGATTAAATATTCCCCGATAGGTAGTCAAATAGATTTTATATTGACCTATAGTCAATCTACGGCAACGTTTCAAATCAAAGATCAAGGGATTGGGATTCCCTCAGCGGATCAAAAAAAGTTGTTTACTATATTTCATCGTGGTACAAATATTGGCAATATCCCCGGTACAGGATTAGGATTAGCTGTTGTCAAGAAATGCCTAGAGATACAAGGCGGTACGATTTCAGTCAATAGTGAAGTGGGAGTCGGTACAACGATGACAATCACGATGCCATTGCCATCGGCATGACTTATACTGGAGTTTAAAAACATTCTGTACGTCCAAGCCAATTTAGTCAATTATCGTCGAGACATGATATAAGTTGGGTTTCGTTCCAAAAGCCCAACCTACTTGCCTTGACTACAAATTACTCCTTACCAAGGACTACCAATCATGGTAAATGCAGCCCAGTAATAGGGATGGGTAAGAGATCTGTCGTCTTGATTCTCTAATGTTGGCGGTAAAGGAACAGGTTGTCCACTTCCCCGTAATTGCCCCCCTTCTAGGCGCACATCACCCTTGAGCATAGCTAACTGTGCTTGTCGTAAAGCTTCGGCTTTAATCGGAGCGGTTTGCAACTGTCGATAAAACTCCGTCATCAATCCAGAAGTTCCTTCATCACTGACATACCACAAACTCGACAGCGCCGACTTGACACCCGCTTGCACGGCTAATCCAGCAAAACCTAACTCGGCTTTTTCATCACCAACTGCTGTGCGACAGGCTGAAAGGATTAATAATTCAATCGGGGTGCGACGATTATTCCAGCCTAATTCTCGCAGTTGATCTAGGCGCAGTAGCTCATTCCATAACAAGATATAGGAATTCTCTAGAGGACCGGGTTTGAATTCACCATGGGTGGCTAAATGCACAATTGTGGCGTTTTGGCTTTGTGATTTGAGTGATTCTAGGGTGACTTTTTCATTCAGGAATGATTGTCCATCTCGAATACTTTCAATCGTTTGAAGTTCCAGGGGTACGGCAGGTAAAGGACTCAGATTTAGTTCCTTTGCCAAATCACTGGATTCTGCGACTCCCATTGCCAAAACTGGAGCATTTTGAATATTGTTATAGCTAGTATCGGTGATGCTGAGACTGGGCATCAACCCTACACTATATTTTTCCACCAAAAAGCCTTGACCATCATGGAGCGCTGCAACGGGTAAGGAACGCAAGCCACTATCCATGATGAAAACCAGATTTTGAATCCCTTGGGCGTCTAATTCAGCTTGTAAGGGGGCGATTAACCAGTCATACATTTGTTGAGCGGGCTCTAAATAACTGGTAGTTTTCCGTTTAATGGGATTGGTAATTTCGCGGCGTAATTTTGTCGCCGTTCCCACGATAGTATCCCGGCTTGCATCAGGTAACGTGACAATCTTTTTATCCTGAGCGGATACCAGTTTCAGTTCTAAGCGATCGCCAACAAATGTAGCATAAATAAATGCTGATTTTACACCCGTTTGCTGCTCAATTTGCTCCAGAATTTTGGCAGCGTCGGCGGGATTGTTAACACTGGGTTTGGGTCCCAAATATCCCGAAAAGGCATCAGTGAGAACACTATCTAGCGTGGAAAGTTCTAGGTCAGCATCCGCGACTTGGCTACTGACTGAAAGGTTAGCATAGAGGCTAGTTATTGGCAGATTGTTCTGAGAGGGTATTCGAGCAATGATTTCAATGTTTTCTTGTCGAACCGGACGAGTAAAGGATTGAACGGGTAAGATTGTTCCGGTAAATCCATTACCATTTGTAATTGCACCGACTGTGCCATTTTTAGTAGGATTTCCGACTTCAAACGGATCGAAGGCAGTACCACCACCATGGCGAATCACAATCGGATCACCACCTGTGGCAAGCGTCGCTTGTATGCCAGTTTGAGAAACGAATGTACCTGTTGCTCTCAAATAACCATCTGTGGTTATGTTAATGGTAATTTCAGTCCCTTCTGTTTCTGTTGGACTTAATGAGATGGCTGCTGGGTTTCTCGGTAAACCTTGAGCATTAATAAAACTCAGATCAATACCAGGAGCTTCTCGTCTAAATTCAGGTTGAGCGTTGTTGAGGGTGATTAAACCAGCGAAACCACCAGTAGAACTTGAGTTAACTTCTGCGAGTGTAATTTTACCTAGGGTGGAAACATCCATAGAACCCCCACCTAATAAACCCGATGAGTTTAAATTGCCACTGGTAATATCTCCGGTTTCGCTCATCAGCGCGATCGCACCCCCTTTCCCCGTTGCTGAAGACGTATCGATATTACCCGTAGTTATATTACTTGGAGCACTCAGCATTACTGGATTCTCTTCCTCTTCAGTCTCTCCCTTGGCGGTTAAATCACCGCTTTGTATGGAGCCTGATTGACTGGTAAAGGTAATTCCTCCATTGGTTGAAGAGACATTAGCCGTGGCAATTTCGTTATCGGCTTGGAGGTTGACGCTTTCTCCTTCTATATCCGCCGTCGTAATATTACCTTGGCTAGCGTTGAGGTTTACGTCACCCTGAGTTGCGGTGAGTGTCCCGTTACTGGTATCAATAGAACCCGTTTGGCTATTGAGTGTGATATCTTCGTGTGTGGCGGTAACACTGGCGGTGTTGATGTTCTTATTTGCCTGAATGTTCACTGTTGGCGCTTCTACATTCGCCGTCGTCACACTTCCCTGAGTGGCGGTTAAATCCACCACGCCTTCGGTTACTTCTATATCCGCCGTCGTAATATTACCTTGGCTAGCCCTTAGGTTTATATCACCTTGAGTTGCGGTGAGTGTCCCGTTACTGGTATCAATAGAACCCGTTGCACTATCGAGAGTGATATCTTCCTGTGTGGCGGTAACACTGGCGGTGCTGATGTCGTTATTTGCCTGAATGTTCACTATTGGCGCTTCTACATTCGCCGTCGTCACACTTCCCTGAGTGGCGGTTAAATCCACCACGCCTTCGGTTACTTCTATA
>NZ_JBKHUP010000038.1:0-65865 GCF_046565525.1 Coleofasciculus sp.
CTGCTCCCTCTGCTCCCCCTGCTCCCCCTGCTCCCTCTGCTCCCTCTGCTCCCCCTGCTCCCCCTGCTCCCTCTGCTTCCCCTGCTCCCCCTGCTTCCCCTGCTCCCCCTGCTCCCTCTGCTCCCCCTGCTTCCCCGGCTTTTAGCGCTTAAGTTGACACCAATGCTGTAAAACCCGCCTCTACACCCCGGCTTCCAGACAGAGGTTCCACGCCTTACGTCTCTACTTGCCTATCCCTTGTAGTAGCACCATCTCACCCATCTGCTAAATCTCCTCCATCTGGGCGTTTGGTATCAGAAATAACAATTACTCGGCTAAGCTGGCTCTATTATCGCAGCTTAACCTTGTTTATCTCTATCAACGAACGGAATTACCTGAGGAATCTTTATAAAAATGGTTAGACGATTAGGGCGACGTAAATTTTTGATCTATGGCTCCGCCGCGTTAGGAACCAGTCTTCTCCTCAAAGCCTGTAGTGAACCGCCAGCAACGGATACCACCGTAGATGCGACAACGCCTGACTCAGCAGCAGGTGGTAGTAGTGGCGAGACGATAAAAGTTGGGATTCTCCACTCCCTGAGCGGCACAATGGCAATTAGTGAAAAAAGTGTTGTCGATGCTGAACAACTCGCCATTGAGGAAATCAACGCCGCCGGTGGTATTCTCGGTAAGCAGATTGAAGCGATTGTGGAAGATGGTGCCTCAGATTGGCCCACGTTTGCTGAGAAAGCTAGAAAGCTAATTGACCAAGATAAAGTAGTCTCCGTTTTTGGCGGCTGGACGTCGGCTAGCCGCAAGGCGGTATTGCCCGTCTTTGAAGAGAAAAAACATCTGCTCTGGTATCCTGTGCAGTACGAGGGTCAGGAGTGTTCTAACAACATCTTCTATACAGGCGCTGCTCCCAATCAGCAGATTGAGCCAGCCGTGGATTGGTTGCTGGAGAATAAGGGCAAAAAATTCTTCCTGATTGGTTCTGACTATGTGTTCCCTCGTACCGCCAACACAATTATTAAGGCACAGCTAAAAGAACTCGGTGGCGAGACGGTTGGCGAAGATTACTTACCCTTGGGAAATACAGAAGTTACCCCAGTTATTACTAAAATCCGTGCCGCGTTACCAGAAGGGGGCGTTATCTTCAATACCCTCAACGGGGATAGTAATGTGGCATTCTTCAAACAGCTACAGGGTGCCGGTTTGACACCTGACAAGTATCCGGTTATGTCTGTCAGTATCGCTGAAGAAGAAGTCAAGGCGATTGGGCCCGAATACCTCAAAGGTCACTATGCGGCTTGGAACTACTTCCAAACCGTTGACACACCACGAAACCAGGAGTTTGTCAAGGCATTTAAGGCAAAATATGGTGAAGACCGAGTGACCAACGACCCGATGGAAGCCGCCTATATTGGGGTTTACTTGTGGAAGCAAGCGGTTGAACAAGCGGGAACGGCTGATGACTTAGAAGCTGTCCGCAAAGCGGCTTATGGTCAGAAATTTGAAGCCCCAGAAGGTATGGTGACCATGAATCCTAACCATCACCTCTCGAAAGTGGTGCGGATTGGTCAAGTGGGAGACGATGGTTTGTTTGAAATTGTCAATGAGACAGAAGCGGCTGTTGAACCGATTCCCTGGAATCAATTTGTGGCTGAAACTAAAGGGTATGGTTGTGATTGGTCTGACCTGAGTAAGGGTGGCAAATACAAGTTAAAAGACGTATAACCTCTGGAACAGGCAGACAAGGAACAGGAAAGATAGGGGAGTCGGGGCGGGCGCAAGTCCCCTCCTTGGTGAGGCAAGAAACGATAATAGTGAAAAGAACCCCTACACAATAAAAAATCAACCATCAATAATCAAAGTAGAAAATTGTGCTAGCAGGACTGTTAGATAGTCTCTATGGCGGTATCAGTATTGGCGCTGTTCTCTTAATTGCAGCTCTAGGATTAGCCATTGTGTTCGGACTCATGGGTGTGATCAACTTGGCGCACGGCGAGTTGATGATGCTGGGTGCTTATACGACCTTTGTTGTCCAAAATGGGTTCAAGTCTCTGGGGGCACCCTGGTTTGAAGCTTATATCATCTTTGCCATACCGATCGCGTTTCTGGTTACCGCCGCCGTGGGATTGGTTCTCGAACGGGGCGTAATCCGTTTTCTGTACGGGCGTCCCCTGGAAACTTTGCTAGCAACGTGGGGTGTTAGCCTAATTTTGCAGCAGTTTATCCGCAGCGTAAATTGGGTGATGGCAATTGGTATTGTCCTATTTTGCCTGCTGTTTTTTGGGGCAATGTGGGTGCTGTCTCGTCGGGCAGATTTTCCGAGGATTCGCTCTGGGGCAATACCAACAATGCTGGTACTATCCTTAGGGATTGTCTTTACCATTGGGAAGGTTTTAGGTGAAACCTTTGCCCTGGCGACGACTAAGCCTTGGTTTGGCACTCAGGGTGTCGATGTAACTGCACCAACCTGGTTACGGGGAGGGTGGTTAGTTGAGTTACCCGAAGGCAGTTTTCAGTTATCTTATGTCCGACTATTTATTATTGGGCTAACTATTCTTTGCATTACGGGAATTTACCTATTCTTACAGCGTTCAGCTTGGGGATTACGAATTCGCGCTGTGACTCAAAATCGGAGTATGAGCGCTTGTTTGGGTATTCCTACGGGTAAGGTTGATGCTTTAACCTTTGCCATTGGTTCGGGATTAGCAGGAGTGGCGGGTTGTGCGATTAGTTTGCTGGGTTCAGTGAGTCCCAATACGGGTCAAAATTATGTCGTCGATACGTTCATGGTGGTGGTGGTTGGCGGCGTTGGTAAATTGGTAGGTTCGATTGTGGCGGCGTTAGCGATTGGGACAATTAATTACCTAATTGGTTCTGGAATACTGGCTTTGCTATTTCAGCCCATTGAGCCGTTATTTGATTTGTTTACCTTTTTTGCCACCACCACTATGGCAAAGGTGATGGTGTTTGCCCTAATTATTATTTTCCTGCAAATTAGACCGGGCGGTATTTTCCCACAGAAGGGACGATCCTATGAATTGTAATGACGAATGACAAATGATATCTGACTCAGTAATTGAAATTCCTGGAATAGAGCGACGGCGAAAGCGTCGTCGATCACTGCTGATTGAAGTGGGTGTGGTTACTCTAATCGCACTGGTGTTGATTATTGTCATACCGTTGGCGCTGTCTGACTTTCGCCTGAACCTTCTGGGGCGATTTTTGGCATTGGCGATCGCAGCCTTGGCAATTGACTTGATTTGGGGCTATACCGGACTCTTGAGCCTGGGTCATGGCATCTTTTTTGCCCTGGGGGGTTACGCTTTGGCAATGCACCTGCAATTAGCCCCCCTAGAAGGGGGTCGTTTGCCGGAATTTATGACGCTCTACGGTGTGGAGAAATTGCCCTGGTTTTGGCAACCGTTTAATTCTTTTGGGTTTACTGTTTTTGCCGTTATTGTTGTTCCAGCTATCGTCGGGGGCTTATTTGGCTATCTCGTCTTTCGTAACCGGATTCGGGGCGTTTATTTCTCCATCCTCACCCAAGCCGCAACCATTATATTTTTCAATTTATTCAATGGTCAGCAGAAACTATTCAATGGTGCAAATGGTTTAACCAATTACCAAACCTTGCTGGGTGCTAATGTGAATGACGACCGAACCCAGTTTATATTTTATACCATTACAATCCTGTTGCTGATAATCTCTTATGCCTTATGTCGCTGGCTGACTCAGGGTCGTTTTGGACGGTTACTGGTGGCGATTCGCGATGATGAAAGTCGGGTAAGATTTTCGGGCTACAATCCCACAGGTTTTAAGGTTCTAGTTTTTGCTATTTCTGCGGGGTTGGCGGGAATCGCTGGTGCGATGTTCACCCTGCAAACGGGTATTGTTTCACCGACGACGATGGATATTGCCTTCTCGATTGAAATGGTGATTTGGGTGGCGGTTGGTGGTCGCGCCACACTCGTGGGGGCAATTTTAGGGGCGCTGGTAGTCAATTTTGCTAAAAGCATTTTAAGTGAAAAGTTTGCCGAAAGTTGGCTATTTTTCCAAGGGGGATTATTTTTGCTGGTGGTGACGGTATTGCCAAATGGAATTGTCGGTTGGTGGCGGTATTCCGGTTATCAGGGGTTGCTTAGTTTATTCGGTAAGCGCAAAGAAGTGATTACCTATCCCAGTTTAGAAGAAGACCCAGAGGTGCAGCGAGAACGAGAAGAAATTAGTCCTTAGTCATTCGTCATTACTCATTCGTCACCTCAACTCCGGCAAAACATGAATCAACAAATCTTGGCAATTGAAGATTTAACCGTTAGTTTTGATGGCTTTAAAGCACTCAATAACCTCAACTTCAGTATGGATACTGGAGAGTTACGGGTGATTATTGGACCCAATGGTGCGGGAAAAACTACGTTTCTCGATGTGATCACGGGAAAAGTACAACCAACCCGGGGGCGAGTTTTATTTAAAGGACAAAATCTGCGGCGCAAATCTGAACATAAGATTGTGCAGATGGGTATTGGTCGTAAATTCCAAACGCCGCGAGTTTATCTAAATCTAACGGTTCGAGAGAATTTAGATTTAGTCTGTAATCGCCATAAAAATGTTTTTTCGACTCTCTTTGGTCGTCCTGCTGCATCGGAACAACGCAGGGTGTCAGGATTATTAGAAACGATTGGTTTAGTTCCCAAAGCCGATTTACAAGCTGATTTACTCTCCCATGGGGAAAAGCAACGGTTAGAAATTGGCATGTTAGTGGCGCAATCCCCGGATTTATTGCTTGTCGATGAACCTGTGGCTGGGTTAACGGATGAAGAGACGGAAAATATCGCTGAATTGCTAATCGCCCTCGCTGAAAGTCATTCGATTATTGTGATTGAACATGATATGGAATTTGTGCGGCTGATTGCCCGTAAGGTGACGGTACTCCATGAGGGTTCGGTATTATGTGAAGGGAGTATCGATGAGGTGCATAATGACCCTCGTGTTATTGAGGTGTATTTAGGACGAGAGTCCTCGATTAGCGCCCATCAAATGAAACTGCTGCGAATTGTGACAGCGATGGCTTGGTCTGATGGGGATTTAGCGCCTGCAGAAGCCCAGTTAATTATCTCTCGATTGAGTCAATTGTTTTCGCCTGATAGTGAAGAACAGGAAAAATTACAAACAGAACTACGGGATTATCTAGCGGCAAATGTTGATATTGATGAATTGGTTGCTCAAATTGAAAGTCCTGAAGAACGGGAGTTGATTCTAAAGTTGGGTTATGAGGTGATTAATGTTAGCGCCCGCACGCCTAATGAACCCATGATTAATGCACAAGAAGCAGCCGCTTATAAAGAACTGGTGAAACTTCTGGATTTACCGGAAGCAGTTATCAATCGCTTGGAAGTAGATACCCCCAAGTCGTTGTGATTGAGAATTCAATTCATTAAATGTGTTTTTTGTCAAATCAATCTCTGATCAAGTACAGAAAATTTGGTCGTTGGGGTATGCTTGTATTATTTGAATTTTGCCGACGTTAAGGAAAAAAATGACGCTATATTAAGGGTTTAAGCCAGGTTTTATTAAAAATTGCCTATAAATAGCCTATCTTATCATCATTTACAAAATTTCATAAATCATACTACAGTTAAAAAACAACGTCAAGTTAGGCTTTGCCAGGGACTGCTGCTGCCGGGTCAAAATTCTATCATCTTTGTAAAATCAAAACTCAAACTAGGAAATGAAAAGTTTTGCTTATATTATATCCAACCTAAAACAGTTCCTCAACTTAGCACTCCTCAACAACTTTTGAGTTATGCTGCACTAAACTAAGAATACTAATTCAAGGCTTCTAGGTATGAGTCCAACTGAGCAAGTTATATCTAAAATCGATCATCAATTCCCAACTCAGTTCATGCTGCAAATTAGGGATTTGAATGTGTATTATGGCGAAAGTCACATCCTGCGGGATGTGGATTTAACTGTACCCGTTGGACAAATGGTTTGTCTGATTGGACGCAACGGTGTGGGAAAAACAACGTTACTGAAAGCGATTATGGGGTTGCTCAAACCGCGAACGGGTACAATTACCTTAGCCGAGCAACCGATTACCCATAAATCCCCCGATCAACGAGCAAAATTAGGAATTGGTTATGTTCCCCAAGGACGGGAGATTATTCCTCGCTTAACGGTAAAAGAAAATCTGTTGTTGGGGTTGGAAGCCTGTCGTCAGGGTAGAGGGAACAAAGCTGAGATTCCTGAAGAGATTTTTAGCTTATTTCCCGTTTTAGAATCCATGCTATCTCGCATGGGGGGAGATTTAAGTGGAGGACAACAGCAACAACTTGCGATCGCGCGGGCTTTAATGGGGAAACCTCGATTACTGGTGTTGGATGAACCCACAGAAGGAATTCAACCCTCGATTATCTTAGAAATTGAAGCCGCTATCCGTCAGATTGTCAAGTCTACAGGGATTTCTGTGCTTCTGGTGGAACAGCATCTGCATTTTGTGCGACAAGCGGATTGGTACTACGCGATGCAAAAGGGAGGTATTGTCGCATCGGGTTCAACCCGTGAACTAAGTCCTCAAGTGATTCAGCGGTTTTTAGCGGTTTAATCGTCCTTTGTTAAGCAACATGGGAGACGGTAAGATGAGGGAGATAGAGGAGATGGGGAGATAGGGAGAATATTTCCCATCTGTAATTGTGTTATGACTGAAACATCAAATTCACAGTTGAAGTTCGACGCGGCTTTCTTTATTCGCATTCAGTTATAAGTTGAGCCACGTATTCCCTTAGTCGTTCCTGCCAGTTGGGGACGGCTTTAAGTTGTAGTTTTTGCCCTTTGTACCCCTTGAAACATATTGGCTGATCGTCCAAAGGGAAGGGTAGTATTTTTTTTGCTCCTAGCTTATGGTTTTTCTTGAAGGTCATTGCCTAAATCCACCTACTTATTGGTATACTGATAGTATAAATCAACCTAACATCAGCCAAGTATGACATTAAGCTACGTCTATAAACTGCGTCCATCTGGCAGCCAATCTGCCAAGATGCAGTCGTGGCTTGATATGCTCCGAGCCTCCTACAACTGGTGTTTAGCTGACCGGATTGAAACTTATCATTACTCTTTTATTCAGGGACCCTATTGCAGTTTAAGGACTAAAGCCGAGGCTTACCCATTAACCTGCTGCATCGTTAAAAACGGTGCGACGGGTAATCCCTGGAAAAACAACGGCAAAAAACGTAATGCTGGCACGATTCAGGATGCCGCACTGGTAGACCTGAAAGCTGCCCGTCCCTGGTATAAATCGATCGACTCAGACGTATTGCAACGCAATATTGCCAGGTTGAACACTGCCTATAAAAACTTCTTTGATGGGGGGGGATTCCCAGTATTCAAAAACCGCAGTAATTTCCGGTCGTTCGAGTACAAGCCAGGTCGGGTCAAGTTCAAGGGGAGCAAAGTCTATATGCCTAAAATCGGTTGGATGCGCTTTTTCAATTCCCGCCCCATCCCTGATCGGTTTGCCGTTAGAAGCGTTACAATTCGTCGCCGAACCGATGGATGGTTCATTTCGGTACGCCTGGAGGACAAATCAATTCCAGAGCTTATACCCCGCCCCGCTTCCGAAGTAAAAACGGCGGTTGGGCTGGACATGGGCTTAACTAAGTTGGTGCATTGCTCCGATGGGAGTGATATCCCCAACCCCAGGTTTGCCACTAATCAGAAGACTAAGCGAACCCTGAAGATTCGCCAACGGCGTGTCAGTCGAACTAAAAAAGGTTCAGGGAGGCGCAAGGAACGGGCTGCTGAAGTAGCCAAGCTACACAGCAAAATAACAAATCGCAGAAATGCTTACCAGTGGCAGGTTGCCAATAAACTGGTCAAGAAAGCCGATGCCGTTGTAGTAGAAGATCTCAACATTCAAGGAATGGTGAGGCGGTGTAAACCCAAACCAGATGAAGGAACCGGACGTTTTTTGGATGGTGGTCAATCAGCCAAGCGAGGTCTAAATCGTTCCATTTCGGATGCCTCATGGGGAGAGTTAATTTCCAAGATTGAGTATGCGGCTGTGAAGTCGAGAAAGATCTTGCTCAAAGTGAACCCGCGAGATACATCCAGAGAGTGCAGCGCCTGTGGTCATATCGATAAAGCCAACCGGGACAGAGAGCGTTTTATCTGTACCAGGTGTGGACACTTCGACCATGCAGACAAGCAGGCGGCACGAAATATCAAGCGTAAAGCTGTTGCTGAATATGGCTTGAAATTAGTAATAAAAAAGGTACCCACGGACTGTGGGAAACCCAAGCAGCTAAGTCTGTTTGAAACGCCCAGCACTGAATTAACAGTGCCTAAAGGGAGAGAACACGACACCCGCAAGGGTAAACGTCGTGTGCCTGGGAACCTGGGAAGACAATTAGAGTTGTTTTCTCAGGATATGTGGAATGCGAGTTCCGCAGAATCCCCCTTTTTCTAAAAGGGGGAGTGTCAAAGGATTGACATCTGAAAATTATACTTGAGATGGGCAAAGGGTGTTTTGTCTAGAGTAGAACAATGACGGTATTGTGTTTGTTTTATGCATCACTCAGAATCGGGTATTATTTCTCATCATCCAGGTATCGCGACTCCTTCCACGCCAGCGCGTCGCTTCCGTCTGTTTGCTAATCCTGGACTCTGGATCAATCGTATCAGCCGTCGTTGGAGTATTCATCAAAAAATTGGTTCTGGCTATTTTTTAGCGGTAAGCATTGCTGTTTTAGGAACGGCGACGGGATTAATCGTTGGAGAACATTATGATGATCGCGCCAGAGCGTTGTTAGAAATTACCCAGGAACGACTGGGTATGTTGGGGAATTTAGAAAAATCTTTTTTTACTATTCAATTGTACCAAGAACGACTAACCTATTTATCAGAAAATCAGCTTTTAGAAGCGGATAATCTTATAGAATTAAATGAGACTTTAATAAAAAGCAATAGTCAACTCGAACAATTACAATTTCATTTAAAAAATCATCGTCAATTACCAAGGGATTATAGGAACTCCTCAAAAGAACTATTGAATTATTGTGATCGGGGTTTAGACACCTATCATCAGCTTGTTAGCTCTATTTTAGAAAGACTTAATTATGAAACGCTTACTCCCAGTCAAATTCAAACGATTCAACCTTTTTTGGTAACAACCTTTAAAAGCGAACTGATTCCCCAGTTTGAAACAATATCAGCAAGTTTAGACAAGCTCGTTCGCTTAACTGAAATTCAACAACAGCAGGCAAAGGCTAAATTTAAGGACGCTAAGATATTACGGGCTAGCATCATTGCTGGGAGTATGATGCTATCGATAGGAATTGCGGCAGTTTTAGCCATCTATACCAGTCGCGCGATCGCACGTCCGATTCAAGCCGTAACCCGCATTGCAGAACAAGCCACTCACGACGGTAATTTTCACCTGCAAGCCTCGGTGACAACTGAGGATGAAATTGGAGTGTTAGCCACGTCTCTCAATCATCTGATTCAACGAGTCGCTACCCAAATTCACGACTTACAGCAAGCCCAAGCGCAACTGATTCAAAGTGAAAAAATGTCTAGCTTGGGACGGATGGTAGCTGGACTTGCCCATGAAATTAATAATCCGGTGAATTTTATTCATGGTAATCTAACCTATGCCCAAGACTATACTCATGATCTTCTAGAACTGTTGCATCTATATCAGCAGCATTATCCCCATCCTTCAGCAGAGATTCAAACTAAACTTGATCAAATTGATTGGCAGTTTATTTGTGAAGATTTTCCCAAAATCATGAATTCCATGCAAGTGGGGACTGAACGCATCCGCCAAATTATTTTATCCTTACGAAATTTCTCTCGCCTAGATGAAGCAGACATGAAACAAGTCGATATTCATGAAGGCATTGATAATACAATTTTAATTCTAAATTCTCGCCTAAGTCTGGATATGAAAGTGATTAAACACTATGGGCAGATTCCTTTAATTGAATGCTATCCGGCTCAGCTCAATCAAGTTTTTATGAATATTATAAACAATGCTATTGATCAACTAAGCAGTGAGCCAGGATTGAGCAAACGGCAGATTATTATTCAAACCCAGCACGTTGATCATAATCAAGTTGAAATCAAAATCCGGGATACAGGTTCTGGGATTCCTCCAGAAATTAAACCTAAAATATTCGATCCATTTTTTACAACCAAGTCGGTGGGACAAGGAACGGGAATGGGTCTAGCTATCTCGTATCAGATTATTCACAAACATCAGGGAAAAATTGAGGTGATTTCAGAATTAGGTCAGGGTTCAGAGTTTGTCGTCAGCTTACCGATAAAACCTGGATAAATCCGTGAATTATACAGTATGCGATCGCAATAACTCTCCTTTTTACCTAGCTCCACGGTTTCTTAGAACTGAGAAATGATTATAATTGTGATGGGAGTTTCTGGCTCTGGCAAATCTAGGGTGGGTCAAACTTTAGCTCAACGCTTGGGATGGCAATTTCGGGATGCTGATGATTTTCATACTCAAGCCGCAAAAGAGAAAATGAAACAAGCCATACCCCTAAACGATCAAGACAGACAACCCTGGTTAGAGGCGATACGATCGGCAATGGATCGGTGGCTAATGGCAGATGAAAATACAGTATTAGCCTGTTCGGCTCTCAAGTCAAGTTATCGTCAAATTTTAGGTATTCAAGATTCACGAGTCCAGTTTATTTACCTGCAAGGTAGCTTTCAACTCATTGATGAACGGCTCAAACATCGCCAAAACCACTTTATGCATGAAAGCCTGCTGCAAAGTCAATTTGAAACATTGGAAGAACCGACTCCCTCTGAAGCAATTTACATTGACGCTTCCCAATCTCCAGAGGCAATTGTTCAAAGCGTGATCAATAAGCTGCATATTAAGTGAAATTGGTTCATCATTGATTCTTAATTGTTAAACTAAAACCTAAGAACAATCGGCTAACTCACTCGCTGGAACCACTGCATTAGAATTGGCAAAGCCTTGTAATTTTTGTTTATAATCAAATAACTGTTGCCGAACCTCTTGGGAGTCAGTCTGACCGATCATTCGATTGACAACATTCATCGCTTGTGACCAGTTTTGGTTACAGACAGCTTGTTGTAACTGGGCATTGAGGTTAGGGGGAGGAGGACTGACTGTTCCTGTTGCGCCTCCCGCGAGTCGGAAGGAATTAAAAAAGCCCTGAATACTTTTTTGTAAATAGTTTTCTTTGGACGTGACAACTCCTAATAAATAGACACGTTGATTGACTAAATAAACCCGATATCTACCCACAACACCTTCACCATGCTGGGTTCTAAATTCTTTTCCCGAATAATTATTTAAAGTAATCGTTTGCTGATTTAATAGTTGACCTTCCACACCTTCTGATAATCCCTGCACGACTGCAGTTAAAAACTCGTTAATTTGACCAGAGGTTTGAATCCTATTGCTCAACTCCCCAGGTAAATCAAAGTAAGCTACCCAATAGATCGCCTCATTAGGACGTTCAACGCTAAATCCATTTAAGTTCAGTGAACCGAACTGAGTGTTAACTGTATCCTGTTCTTGGCTAGGTGTACCGGGCATTAAGACCGTGAAATTGCCTGCGGCTGAGGAGAAGGGTTTCCAGATAGATTGGGCGACTTGAATCGGGGGTTCAGCATGCCCGATTTCCGGTACTAAAGAGTCACTCACCAGCAAGGTGGTGATCAAGAATGGGAGTAGTACTTTGGTATTCACGGTTCTATTCCTTTAGCAAGGCTATCAGCTTCACTTTAGCCCAAAAAAGACTCATACAAAAATACAAAAAAGGCGCACTGTTGGTAGTGCGCCCTCGGTTATTCATTAGTAACAGAGGCATAAGTTTGAGAATCCTGCCACAGCTTGCAGAGAAAAAACTCGGTGCGATCGCTCAACTTGACTACAAACACACCCTCTTCACCATTAGGATTGGATGTCATCCAGTTGCCTTTGAGGGTGACTTCGATAAAATCGGCATCGCAAATCGATAGGGAAATGTCATCGATTGTTTGTTGCCGAACCGCCTTTTCTAAGTCAGCCAACTGAGGCATATCGGCAGGCAGTAAAAACGAAGCAGTGCTAGATTCAACCCAGAGGCTGGATGCGGCTCGCAGCGCCAACATGACTCGGCAAGTCACCCATTCCTCTAGAGAACCCGCTAGACGCTCCAGGTAAAAGCCATTTTCAGTATAAGTAAGTTTCAGCATGACCTGATATCTCCTATTATTCCAGGTGTACGTGCTGTTCGCGCCAGAACTGTTCGGCAAAAGCCACAGTGGGATGCATGGGCGCTTTAGGCTGGGTGAGTAGAGTCATTCCCGCTTGCTCAGGTGTGCGATCGCCTTTTCGACTATTGCACTGTTCGCAGGCAGTAACTACATTGTCCCAACGATGGTTTCCGCCCTTAGAACGGGGGATAACGTGGTCGAGGGTGAGCCGTTTGGGGCTACCACAGTATTGGCAACGATGCTTGTCCCGGCGTAAGACTTCACGGCGATTCACAGGGGGTACTTTCCAGACGCGATCGCTATTAGCTTTGGTCAAGCGAATCTGTTCAGGGACAAGTAGGACTAAGCTCGGTGAATGCACTGGATATCCTTGACCATTACACCAATCTAGCGGTTCGGCTTTCCCAGTAACCAGGAGCGTCACCGCCCGCTTCATGTTGACTCGACTCAGGGGTAGGTAGTTCTTAGAGAAAACCACCACTGAGCGCCTTAATCTTTCAGTTACACTCGTCACGCTTTTTACTCCTTGGGATAAGAAACCCCGCTGCTGTTTGAGTCAGAGCGGGGGATTGGAAAAACGTTATGGTTTTCTTGTCCTATATCGGTACGGCTTGGATGCGCCTGTACCTCCCGCTTTTGTGATCCGGTTTTGGATTGATGGTTGTTAAATGCTCGGCGTCAAAATTAAATAGGTTGCCGATTCGGGCTATACCTGGTTCTATCGAGCGATATCCATCCCGAATAAAAAACTCCACCGACAAACCTGCTGAGCGCCAATCGCCGAGGCGACTGGTATCAGGGCAAGTGGTGGAGATGGATAGATGAAGGCTCACAGAAGGTAATTTGTTTCAATACTGCTTTTTAAATACTACACTTGTATTACGAACCTGTCCACATAGTTGAGGAAAAAAACATGATACGTGCCATTCCTAGGACTTCAACCACTGACATGGAAGTAACCAGCATCCGCTTGGAGAGGGAGTTAAAGGAGAAGCTCAAAGATCTTTCTGGCAACCAAGGCTATCAAGCCCTGATTCGAGATATCCTCTGGAATTATGTCCAGCATAAATCGGGGGATTATCGACCCAACTTTTGCGAATCTGATATCAGAGTCAGCATTCCGGCTACCGCGCAGCAAGAAGAGCGGTGTGTACTCACGGGCAAATTTATTCAACCCCAGGAACCGATGTTATTAGGACTGACGTTTAACGGCGATATGGTACCCCTCAGTCTGGAGAGTATGCCGCAGGAGACATCTAGAGCTAAAGCGGCGCGTTAGGTATCCACCTATTCAAAATGCGCTATCTGTAGGGACACGACATGTCGTGCCCCTACTAGAGGTTTCCTTTTATTCTCTTAAACAGAAGCGCTACAGTTTCTCAATCTCTTCTCTAGTAAGTCCTGTTGCTTCTGTGATTGTGTCAATATCAGTCCCTTTTTGTTTTAAGATTCTGGCTATGTTAATCTTTGCTTGCTGTTTGCCTTGCTCTATACCCTCCTCAATTCCCTCTAATCTTCCCTCTGAACGCGAACCTTCTATCAGGCTGATTTCATAACGCTGATTCTCCATAAATCTCAGGTAGTTCGCTCTTTCTTCTTCGCTCAAGCTATCGACGAGTAAATTTTCCTTCGCTTCCGCTAAACCTTGGGCTGTAAATTCATCTTTGATTTGGCTCTTTTTCAAGAAATATATCCATTCGTCTAAGGTTGTTTTTGCTATGTCGTTAAAATTGTTGACTTTAATCACATAATACTCTGGAAAAATCTCATAGACTTCTTGGATATTAAACAGCTTCTGCTGGTTTATTGATAGACCCAACCTGTCTTCTAAGTGAAGACCACAAAAATCTAATTTTCCTTTGTAAATATAATCATCTCCCTGTCCCAGAGAAAAGTATACGACATTCACTGAATAAACTTTTTTGACCTTCCCATAAGGCTCCCCTTTTTCCAGGAAGTCAGTAATTAATCTCGCAGTGCCATAGAGCATCCGATGGAAATAATCTTGCTCTGTATTGTTTTGCACTTCAATGAGAATCAATTCCCCCTGGTCATTTTCAGCCAGAATATCGACTCGATTTAGCTTGTCATCCTCCGCTTGTTGATTGCTTTCACCTTCGAGTATTGATTGGATCTTGATTGGTTTCCCCAATAACTCACTCAAGAAACCTGCCAAAACACCATAATTAGCTTTGTTTCTCAGTAATTTTTTAATCGCCCAATCAAATCTGATGTGTGTTTGGCGCATAACGGCATTGATGGGAACGTCTACTTAATATATTGTGACAGATTTTGCCCTAGGGTGGGCATTGCCCACCAGCCTGAAGTCAGTGCTATTTTACTTAGAGTTAGATTCGCTGTGTAAGCACTGTCTGTTTACAAATGGATTGGGGGGTTGGGTAATTCATATCGTTGGGTACGATACATCCAATAATTCAGGGCTGAGAAGATAATCAGTGAGATGAAGCTCGAATAAATGACAATTGGACTTAAGGGAATCAGCAGAATCGAGGAAACCATCTCAATAACGATGAGTCCAATCAAAATATTGGCAATGGTTTGACGATGTAAGCGACTGCAAAACATGGCTCCGAGGGGAGCGCCAACAACAACAACGGGAATGGCAGCTAGCCAGTAACTTTGTACTGGATTGGTAAAGTCATTGAAGACGAAAACCTGTAAGGCAAATCCAGCTACAGCATTAATCGCCATGAGAATGACAGAGGTTGGCGTCGCTACTTTTTCACTGAGGCGAAATAGAAGTACCATTACGGAAAAGGTAAAGATGTCAATGCCATTGCCGACTAAACCGCTCATGATTCCGCCTAGGAATCCGGCTATAAATAAGACGCTTTGTTCTTTAACTGTCCAGATTGGCAAGGTTAAATGGCAGGTTCTAATTCCTTGATTTAGGGTAAATAAGGTAACAGCAAAGCTGGTTAGAATTGCCGTAAAAACCATTTTCAGCACAGGTGCAGGTATAATCGGGGCGAGAAAACCAGCACCGAGAAAAATGCCGAGGAAACCGCCTAGGCTTCCCCAAAAGATTATCCGCCACTCGACGCGAATTCGGGTAAAGCAAATGGCGATTGTCGCTGCACTCATGCCAATACTTTGAATCGCTAGGGAAAATATTCTGGCGTCGTGGGGGGAGATATGCAGGAGTTTGGTAAAGACGGGAAATGCCACAGCACCGCCACCGAGACTGGTTCCACCTGCAATCATGGAACCAAACATCATGGTTATGGCGATTTGCCAATGGTTGATTAGATGGCTCAATGCCTGACTGGGAGTAAGTAGGGTTAGCCATGTTGTCCAAACCGCGATCGCAATTAGCCCAACAGTTGTTTGTTTATTCGTCATTCGTCATTTGTCATTGGTAAGGGTTGTAAGAGAATCGCGAAATTTTTATCCTGTTTAACGATAGAGTTCTAAGGCTTCTTTGAGTTCAGTGGGTACGGGGATTGGTACGAGTTTGTCTCCGTCTCGTCGCATTGAGGCGGTTTGTTGTTCGCCTTTGGCAATAAGTTCTTCTCCCTTGTCGGTAATTCGCCAGTATTCAAAGAGCATGGTAATCCGATTTTGAGTGAGTGAATCGAGACGCATCCGGATGGCTACGGTGTCGAAGGCGTAAAGTTCACTGAAGTATTCACAGGAGACTCTGACGGTGGCGAGGGCTAAGTCTTGGCAGAGTTGGGTGAGGATTTCTGGGGCGTGATCTCGGAGGAACATTTCTCGACAACGCCCTTGCCAACGGATATGGTTGGCGTAGTAGACGTTGCCAACTAGGTTGGTTTCTTCAAAGCTGACGATGTGTTGGTATTCATAGTTTCGCATGGTTGGATGTTGGGGGGAGATGATGTTTTTTTAACGCAGAGGGCGCAGAGGTTTACGCAGAGGTACGCAGAGGGATTTTGTCAGGTTTGAGTCAGGATTCATCCATTGTAAATGGTAGATACTATCTCGTGATTGGGGATTGGTTGCCAATGATTAATCCAGCGATCGCGCTTTTCTAAATTTTGGGATGTTGAGTGATCCGTTGGTTGCACTAATACGGCAAAGACTAAGGGTTGCTCAATGTCTCGTAAACACAGAACAAAGGTGGCGATCGCACTTTTCCCAGATTCCAGCCAAACCTCCCCATCTGTAGGGGTTTCCAGGAATACTAGGGGGGAGTTTACCATGGCGCCAGCTTTCTTTAAACATTCACTGGCACTCCAAATTCGGGTGGCGGTGATATCGAGGGATTCCTGGCTTTCTTTAGCGATCGCACAAGCTAGATTAAACCGCTCTTTTCCTAGTAAATCTTGCCATACAGCGGTTGTTTTGGGGACAACGGGTTCGATATCACAACCGATGGGATTTAAACTGGCACAAGCGAGGGTGATATTCCCGGCGTGGGTTATGGATATTGCTTGATTTCCGGTAGTTTCTGGTTTGCCATCAGGACGCCGCATCAGTGTTGTTTGAATCAGTTGTTGAATGGCGCGATCGCTCCTCTGTTGACGTTCAAGTGTCGAATCTTCTAGTACACCGATGTCTAGGGAAATATGGGGAATTTGTTCTTTGATTCGACGCTCAATATAGGGAGATAATAGGGGGGCTACCCAGGTATCAGGTGTTACGGAATGCACGGCTTTTAGGTGTAATCCTTGCCAGTGTTCGATGAGTTCACCGTCTTTGTTAGTTACGTCTACGTCGTAGATAAAGGTATCTCCTTGTTGCCTTCTCTCCGTCGCCTGGAGGAACCAAGAATCGGTTGGAGATACTGAACCGAAGACGATTTTTTCCACGCCAATGGGTAAAAGGGTGCGATGGGGAATACAGGCTTGGATACCATGAATGACGGCATCTCTGGCACCGGGATCACCTAATACTAATTGGGCAGGTAAATAGTGACTAAACCAGTTGGTCTGAGAATTCAATTCAATTTTCGCACAGCATTCTTTTGCTCTGAGTTTATAATATTTTTTTAGGCGTTGAAAACGTCCTTCATGGAAGAGAATACTGCCGTACAAATCCCGTTTGGGCTGAAGGGAAATACGTTCCACCGGAAGACGTTCCACCGGAACGTCTCTACAAGATTCTCCTGGGGTATTGAATCGACAGATTGCTTGAAAATGGTTAACGCCAAATCCAGTTGTTTCTGTGCGGAGAACCACTTCTATTTGGTTGGTATCCCGAATTAAGGCAGCAACACGAATTGTGACGGGGGTGTTTGGGGGAACGACGATGGGACGATTGAATTTTACCTCCTCAAAAATGGGCAGTGATTCTGTTTCCATCAGCGCCATGGCTACCTGCGCCATCGCCTCTAATCCCATAACAGCAGGAAAGAGATATTCCCCTTGGACTTGGTGATCGGTAAGATAGGGATCGGTGGTATGGGAGAGTTCACTATCCACGACTAATTCCACACCAGGAATATAGACTCGTGGATGTTCTAAGAACCGTTGGAAGGGAAGTTCGGATTGGTTAAATTTGAGGGTTGGGGCTTGACCAAATCGACCGGCTACAATGACTGAATTAGGGAGCGATCGCGTCTTTAATGATTGATGAATTAAATGCTGTAAAATCTCCACACCTTTGTCTGGGGGAATTGGGGTAATCCCTTGACGCATCAGGGTATCGATTCGTCCCAATCGTTCTCCCATACCCACACCAGACCAGACTGACCATTCTATCGTTAAGCAGCGACAGTTGGTATAGTGTTGACTAAAGTCTTCGGTTAGCTGAGTTAACCATTCATTTGCCAGGGCGTAATCGGCTTCACCCGGTAACCCAGTACGGGCAATAATTGAACCAAACGTAACTAGGAGTTTCAGATGATGGGGATTAACGGCGGCGAGGATGTTTCGCAATCCCTGAACTTTGGGCGCTAGGGTACGTTTTAAGGCGGCTTCGTCGAGGGAATTGAGGAGTTGGGGAATATTCGTACCCGCACCGTGTAAGATGGCGGTGATTGTACCAAACTCTGATTCAATTTGCGCGATCGCTTCCCGCACGGCTGATCCATTGGTTACATCGGTAGCGTGATAACAAAAGGGGATTCCGGCATTAGTAAGTCGTTGTAAATTAGCCGCAAGTTCGCGATCCGTTTCCGGTTGGGATCTGCCTAAAATAGCGAGGCGTATTCCCGTTTCTTTGGCAAGGGATAAGGCACTTTCGGCGGCGATGCCTTTACCACCGCCCGTGACTAATAATAAATCAGTCGCGCCAATTTTGTCGGGGTGGGTTTCACGATTATCATTGGTTGTCACCTTTAGGTTATTAAACCCGCCCTCATCTCTATCTTCCTGAGTCAGCGGTAATACCTGGAGAATCGGTTGGCGACGAATACCACTGGTATCATAATGGGCTTCACTATAACTCACAGCCGCTTGCGCTTCAGCAAGTACCCAGGCGGCGGCTTGGGGATGATCTAGGGGTAAGTCGATGATACAGGTGGTAAGGTTGGGAACTTCTTGGTGTAAGGTACGCACAAATCCCGCACCACCGCCACTTTGTTGCACGAGAATGAAGTGAGTGGTTTGTTTGTCCGCCAGTACAGCTTTTGCACCAGATAGAAGTAGGGGTAAATGATGTTCGTCAGGGTTGGGAGGAAGACAGATAATCACACCCACGCCGCCCCAGTTATTTAAGGGTTCCTCTAACTTGGAGGCTAAGGGATGATTCGCTGGGGCAAAGCATTGCCATTTTCCTTTAGGGGTGGGAGATGGGGGAAGGCGACGGGGTAAGGGAGATTCTACGAGTTCAATCGTAAAGGTGCGAATCCAAGCCTCTACTCCAGAGGGAAGTTGTTGATTCTCCTGATTGGATTCAGGATTGCCAGTATGTGCCAAATCCTCTAACGCCTGCGCCATTTCCCCAATTGTGGCATTGGCATAGTCGGTGGGGGCGACGGGGGCGGATAAACCGAGACGGCGAGAGGCTTCGGCGATGAGTTGGCTGACGGTAATTGAGTTGAGATGTAAGTCGCGTAACAGGTGATTGTCTGCTTTTATGGCACTAATGGGGAGTTCTGTGCGTTCCGCTACTAATTGGCGGACAGTTTCTAGAGGGGATTGTTTTTCGGTAGAATGTCTGGGAGATGAGGACGTATTTTCTCTCCCTGTTTGCCTTAGCAGGGCGGGTTTAGTCAAGTTATCCGACATCGACAGCAGGTTATCGGTAAAACCCGCCCCTACAGCCTCTGCTTCCTTTACATTGCTGCACTGAGACGCGCCATGGCACGTCTCTACATTGGTTTCACAGGGATTGACAAAGAATTGCGGTTGCCAGTCTAATTTAAAGGGTCGCGTGAATCGATGGGCAAAGAGGGCATGGGTGTTAATTGGGGTTCCTAGGGCAAAGGTAGCACCGATGGCGTTGAGTAAACCTTTCAGAGAAGTGCCACCGGCATCCAGGGAAAAAGTTGGGGTCTTGACAAAATCACCCATGAGTCCACTCAGAATTTGTCCGGAACCCACTTCTAGCCACAAATCAATCTCATCGGATACTTTATCAACAGCGTCAATAAATCGCACGGGGGCGGTAATCTGATGACACAGGAGCGATCGCACGTCGGTATCCTGTGTGATTTTATCACCCGTAACTGTAGAAATAACTGGACGTTGCAGGGGATGAAGGGTTTGTGTCGCCAGATAATCAGCCAGAGGGGGTGTGGCGGCGGCGACGAGGGGAGAGTGGAAGGCGTGGGAGACGGGTAGGGTGATGGCTTTGATTCCCTGATTAGTGGCGCGGTTAATTACTGTGGTGATTGCTTGGGCGTCTCCGGATATAATCGTTTGTTGGGGAGAATTGAATCCCGCGATTGCAACTTGTTTTCCTTTGATTAAGGGGGCGACGGTACGTTTATCGCCACGAATACTTGCCATTTTACCCGTGGGATGTCCTAATTCTGCCATGGCTTGCCCCCGGATTTTCACCAGTTGTAATAGGGTTGGGGTATCAAAGACACCAGCCCAATGCAGAGCGGTGATTTCGCCTAAACTATGACCGATCGCGATCGCGCCGTTGATGTTAAATTGGTTTAGGGTTTGGTATCCAGCAACGGATGCGGTGACAATGGCAGGTTGTGCGATCGCGGTATTCTGAGTATCCCCTACAGGTAAATTGGCTTGTTCGTATAACTGTTTTACCCCTGGGAAACGGCGACTCCACGCCCCTCCATTAAAATAAGTGGGCGAAGCTTGTCCGGGAAACAGGAACCCAATGCGGGGTTGAGTATTGCCCGCACCCAGAAATAGTCCCAATTGTTGATCCAGTCGAGAGGTAATCCCTTGGTTTAACCAGGTGGAAAGGGTTTCTAGGCGAGTGGTTAATTCCTGGGGGCTTGATGCGACAATTGCCGCCCTAATTCCTTTACTATTCACTGTTTTGGCTAATTCAGCCGCCAAATCTGTGATTTCTGCATAAGAAAGTTGAGGCGCTAGGGTGAGAAGATGAGTAATCTGCTGGTGCAAATCAGAGATATCTTTACCACCCAGAAGCAACAATTCTGCATCTTGAGTAGACAATAATGTCGGATTATACCCGTTATCGGCAATCGGATGACGGCTAATCCCTTCTAATACGATATGAGTATTAATCCCACCAAACCCCATAGCACTTACACCCGCTCTTAGGGGATAATCAACAGACCATGATTCCCCTTGTTTTAATACCCGCAAAACTGGGGTTTCCCCAAGGGCGGGTTTAGTCACGTTATCCGACATTGACACCATGTTATCAGTAAAACCCGCCCCTACATCGGCGCTAATTTCTGCTTCCCCTGCTTCCCCTGCTTCCCCTGCTTCCCCTGCTTCCCCTGCTTGCCTATCGTGAATTAACGCGGGATGGGGGTGATCACAACCCGTGGTTGGGGGTAAGATTTGATGGTAAATTGCCATCGTTGCCTTAATTAATCCAGCAATACCCGCCGCCGCTTTGGTATGTCCAATATTGGCTTTAATTGAACTAATTACCGCCGGGGGTAAGGTTTCATTTTTGCTAGATTTGCCGTGTTGCGACTGACTTTCTTGGATGGCGCGAGAAATTGTAGTTAATTCTGTTGCATCGCCTACTGGGGTTCCTGTACCATGTCCCTCGAAGTAAGCAACCGTATCGGGAGTGAATCCCGCTTTACGATAGGCGCGTTGTAATGCCAAAAGTTGTCCCTCAACTTCTGGGCGAGTAATCCCGCCACTGCCATCGGAGGAAATGCCCCAACCTCGAATTGTGCCATAGATTTTCCGACATTGTGCGATCGCGTCTTGGTAGCGCATCAACACAATAAAGCCACAACCTTCACCAGGGAGGAATCCGGCGGAATGAGTATCATAAATCCGCATTTTATCCGGGGTTAACGCCCCGGTTTTGGCAAAACCAATCAGTTCAAAGGGATCGAGACTTAAGTCTACACCCCCAGCTAGGGCGACATCCAAATCAAGAGCCACTAAAGCCGAACAAGCATTTGCCACAGCCAGAAGCGAGGAACTACAAGCGCCATCTAGGGTATAGCCACCACCTTTGAGGTTAAAGTAATTACAAATACGTCCAGCAATCGTATTCGATAAACCCCCAGCTAAGGATTCGGCATCAATTTCGGGGAAGGGTTGTTTATATTTCGCTTCTAAGCCCGCTAGGAAATCCTGACGCTCCTCCTTTGTCCAATTTTGTTCAATCAGCGCAGAATCCAGGACACGGCGCACATAGGGCCAGCGCAAGCGCATTAAATTTGCCCTAGAGAATTCCCCAGTTAAGCTATTGCCAACCAAGACTCCAGTCATATCATGGGGTAAGCCCTCACCCTGAGCAAATCCGGCATCGGTTAAGGCTTTACTGGCGATATCTAATGCCAACCAGTGGGCTAAATCAGCGGAATTATAGGTATGACTGGGGACGCGGAATTTAACCCGATCAAACTCATAGCCTTCAATTACAGCCGCTTGGCTAGTATAGGTGCGATCGGGGGTATTTGGATCAGGGGAGAAATAGTCGTTTAAATTTAGACGTTTTGATGGGATTTGGCGAAACGCTTGACGCTGGCTGAGAGCATTTTCCCAAAGTTGGATTGGGGAATTAGCGTCAGGGTATTGGCAAGCAATGCCGACAATAGCGATAGTATTCATGGTTTTATTATTTGTCATTCGTCATTTGTCATTCGTCATTTGTCATTCGTCATTTGTCATTCGTCATTTGTCAATTGTTATTTGGTTTGTAGGGGTGAAGCATTTGGGGGATTATCTTTTGCCAAACGCTACCAACCTTTCTTCCCAAATGCTTCACCCAACCCCCAGCACCAATGGTAAAACAGGTCTTAAATTTCCCCTACCGTCATCGGTGTCGGCATCGCTACTCTCGCTGTATAAATCTTCCCTATCCACGCTTGAGCATACATCCATAAACCGCGCACTAAACAAACAGTAGTGAGAGAGAAGAAAAAGCCAAACACAATATGAAAAAACATCAACACCCCATACCCCGCCGCTACTGAACCACCAAATAAAACTTGATCTTTGGTAGCAATTGGACTTGTCCCCGGATCAGTCACCATATAAAACGTAAACAGAACAAACGCCACACTGGTAATCGGCATTAACGCCGCCATAATTGGCGTACCAAAGATTAAACTTCTTAGCACGGCTTGAATCACAAACCCTCCCACCCAAGCGCCAATTAGGGGAAGGCGACGGGTGAATTTAGCATTCAGAAACGTACCCGAAATTACAATAATTCCCGGTAAAATCCAATCCGCCGCTCCATCTAAGTTTTCGGTGAATTGGTAGGGGGGAGCAATACCCACCCAGGGGAAGAGTAATAGGGTTAGGGTAATACCAAAATTAGAAGGGTTGAGGAAATGACGGCTACGGTTACCAATCGGGGCGTGAAAAATCGCTTTTGAACCAATCGCCACCGATGTCGCCAAGGCAATCGGGAAAAGTTGGTCATTAGCATAGAGTAACATAGCCACGGCTAACCCAGTAATATGGGCAGGGAGCAAGAAATCGATCAGATTTTGGACTCCGCCAGCAAAATGGAGGGGACGTTGGTTAACTTTGGCGTCAATTAGTTCTAGAATTAGTTCCGTACTGTAGGCGGTGAATAGAGCAATTAAAGGTTGCGCCCAGGATTGTTCAAAGCCTAAAACCGTATGTCCTAATAGGTTGAGGAAAGTAATCGCGATCGCGAAGCGGCGTAATCCGGCGAGACGGATTGATTTATACCAGTTAGTGTTTGAATTCATCACAATGATTGATGGTTCAGTTGAGTCAAATGCGTGGTCATGTAAATCCTGATTGAGTTTAGTGGGGTGCGTTATCGCTAACACACCTGGCTTTAATGTTAGTTATTTTGGTTGAATTTCTCCTCTTTACACAATACAATTAATTTTAATTTTTTGCTAGTAATTTCAAGCTTTATTCTGTTGTTTTAGGATATAAAATCTACCTAAAAATCCTAATGCCAGTAATCCCATAGCACCAGAAGGTTCAGGAACTGAAGTACTAGATCGAGATGGGCAAATACTACCTAAATTAGAAAGATCAGGAGGGGAGAGCGGAGGTGATGTTGATACATCTGATACATGATGACGAAGATCTCTAAAAGTAGCCACAGGAAGTCCGTCAAGATTATTAGCACAAACCAAAAAATCGGGACTGTTCGTTTCATAAGTTATCCCAATCGGTGGTAGTTGAGTCAGAGGTTTATCCGCAATAATCGGATTAGCATATTGTTTGTGGTTGGCAATTAAATTCCCAAAAGGAGTGGCAATTAATGTGTAGGGAACAAAAAAGCTACGTGCAGGAAATCCAGTGCTACCATCGGAAACTACCATTCCCAAAGAGGGTTGAAAGAATTCTGGAAACTCATCTTGAAGAGGTTTACCAGCTAGTAGACGAAATTGTCCATCGGGAGAAACAGCATTTAAAGAAGTAATTTGTAGATGAATTGTTTCTTGAAAAGTGCCGTTGAATCCATCTGGGATAGCGGGAAAATCGGAATCTTTAATCTGAGTTGGCAAACCAGAATCAGGTGATAGGTCAAAGTAGCCAATATCATCAACGCCTATACCACCATCAACAAAAGGAGAACTTCTGGCAACGACTTGTGAAGGATCTAAAAGGTTATTAACCTGAAATTTAGTTCCAGCTAATGGACCCACCAAAATCTCTAACTCTGCGTCAAATATACTCTCAAAATTATCGTCACCTATTCCGGGAAACGATTCTGCACTAGCAGACTCTACAACACCCAAAGTCGCGATCGCGCTCAACCCAACAACCCCCAAAACCGACGCCGTCTGACTGATACATCTTTTAGCCAACGTAGTCTTACTGACAAAATTCATCTATTTACTCCTTATTCTTGCAATCAATTGCTTAGTGAGTGCTATGTAGGCAGATTTACTAATTATTTTTGGTAAAATTTCCTACATAGCCCAGTGCTTTAAGGACTCAGGTGATGGACTTAAGACACATCTTTTTTGTTACGCTTTCTTGAAGATTGTTTCTTCAATAATGCACCAAAACCTAGAGCCGTGGCTGAACCAAGGATGGTAAGGGGTTCAGGGACGTTTTCTGCTGGTGACACGTCATGATGACCAGCTCCACTCGCATCATGTTCAATAACTACAATCTCGATCTTAGGATCACCATTTTCGTCGAGAACAGGATTACCATTATCATCAACAATTTCTTTGACCCCAGCAAAGAAATCCATTTGATCATCTGTGAGATCTGTGTGAACATTGGCAGCCTGATCTCCAACTTTACCCTCAACTTTTGGTCCGCCAGGAAAGATCGGACTCCAGACTCCAGAATTTGTCCCAAAGTTTGCAGGCAAGTTACAGTTGTCCCCTTGACAATCTACAGCCTCTTCTTCACCTGCGTTTTTGAATGTTGCCGTAAAATTGACTGTGAAATTTGATGTAAATGTTTTGTCCTCCTTGATAGTCAATGTCCCTATTGGCAACTCTTCGTTCTCATTGAGGTTAACAAAAATATCAAATCCATTTACAGGATTTTTACTTTTTAAGGATAGAGCTACTACTTTAATACCAGTATCACATGAACCATTATCATCAAAAATACAATCTTGTGTTCGTTCTACAATTGTATCGGCATTTCCTACTTTGTTTCCATTAAATTCTCCAATAGGATTGCCGACGAAATCAACTGAACCAAAACCAGGAAAATTAAAAGATGAACTATCTTTAGTCACCCAATAATCAGAACCTAAAACAACTGTTCCAGCTTCAGCAGACTCCACAACACCCAAAGTCGCGATCGCGCTCAACCCAACAACCCCAAAAACCGATGCAGTCTTACCAACAAAACTCATAAGTCAACACTCCAAATTCACACAACCAATACTTGACACTCCCAGACCTAAAATCTCGTATTCCTAGGCTCAGACAGCCATTTACAGGACTTACATTCTGATGTCGAGTCATCGCAAACTCATCCTTAGGCGTCACTTTCCGGGTGTCTTCCGGTAGCTAAATCATCAATACAATATCTGTATTTACTCTGTAACAGAACTGACATTTTATGCCAAAACCTCTGCGTCCCTCTGCGCCAACCTCTGCGAACCTCTGCGTTTAAAAAAAATCTGATATTGACTCATCACAAACTCATCCTTAAACGTTAACCCATTACTTCCGCCCAATCCCCCAACACAACCCGATGCCAACCCGGTGATAAAACCAACCGTTCCTCATGCACATCACCCTTACTATCTCGCCACTTCAACTCAACCGGAATTACTGTATTCTTAGCCACTTCACCCAACCCAAAATGCAACTCCGGACTCCGTACTCCAGAATGCCCATTACCCCCATCCACCTGCGCCACCAATTCCCGTCCATCGGGCAAATAAACCGTCGCTGCCGCACCAATCGCCGGAGAATTTCCCCCAATCATTCCCGGAATCTCTCGCACCAAATGCAACCCCAGAAACTCGCCTACTTTTTGACTCTGATTGCGATAGAAATAAGACTTATCCCATTGATTGGCAATAGCAAAATCCAAATCTCCATCCCCATCCACATCAGCCGTCGCAATTCCCCGCGTCACCTGAGGTTTATCCAGTCCCAAATCTGGGGCTAAATCATAATAACGACCATTGGCGGCTTGCACAAAAAACGGATTATGCTGATGACCACTTAAATCATCCCCAGCTTGCAACTGAAACCAACTACTCGGACGACTCAATAATTGGTCATTTCCCATCGCCAACTCCTGTAATTCGGGCCAGCGATTAACCTCACCTTTAGCAAAACCTGTCGCCTGAAGCGCCTCCAAATTCCCATCATTATCAAAATCGCCAAACTTGGTTTCCCAACCCCAACCACTACGAGATAAACCCAAGGGTTCACTGCTGTCAACGTAGGGAGCGATTCCTTGTTTCATCTTATCAGTATCGCCAGTACTTGTAAACAAAAAATGACTTTCTTCCAAGGCATATTCTGCGGCAATATTACTCACATAAATATCCAGCAAGCCATCTCCATTCACATCACCAAAATCGACACCCATCCCTTTAAAGCCATCACGCCCCAATACCTTAGAATTAGGTGTCGTCAAGCCTTTCTCCCCATCCAAAACCGCAAACTCCAACTGCCCCGGTTGAGAACGATTATGCAGCAAATGATCCGGACCAAAATCATTAGCAAAATAGAGTTCCGGTAACATATCCCCATCCAAATCCGCCGCACCAGCCCCTAACGTCCAACCGTGAGCAATAATTGGATCAAATACTCCCTCAACCTCTTCAAAATTCACCGTTGGCTGAGTTCCTACACTTGCCCCCACCCAACGCAAAATTCTATTTTTTCCCCCGTTATAAGCACGAGTCATCGAATGCTGCATCGCCTCCGTACCCGTACCATTCACATTCAGAATTTCTGCCCCATCCTGGAAATAATTACCAATAATCAGATCCTGATGTCCATCCCCATCTAAATCCGCAAACGTCGCCGCATTCGTGTACCACCGTTCACTTGTTGAAACGATCTCCCGTTGGACATAATTTCCTCTTTGTAACGACGTACCTTGGCTCAGAAACGCAATCGGCGTGCGTCCCCAATAATAAACCAGAACATCCATCACCCCATCTTCATTCAAATCCCCTGGTAAACACCCCATCGGTGCCATTGTCGAGGAATCGTAAGCTAAAGCAGGCTGCAATCCAAACGGTTCATACCGTTGAGATGTCCCCGGTACAGGAGCAACAATGGCTTGGTCAGTACGCGGATCAACATAACAACTATCATTCGATAAACCATCCCCATCCAAATCATTCAGCGCTACTGCTGCACCCACAGCCGAAATCCAGCCCGAATGACGTTCTAAACTGGGATGAACTGAGCGTATATATTTCCGGGGATATCCCGCTAATTCCGGTAATGGCGTAGTAGTGAAATTAAAATGAGATGCCAACACATTCCGCTCAGTTGCTGACAATGCGGGTAAGCGAGTCAAGCCAAATAATCCGATAATTATCGCAATTGCCACTAAACGTTTAGCGTGGCGTTTAATCAACTTGTTAAAAGTTCTCATAGTTGTATTCCACTGTTTTAAATTGAAACTCGCTTAAGTTTGTAGTAAGCGCTTTAGCGCTTCCAGAACCCATGGTGCGTTACGCTTCGCTAACACACCCTACGCACTACGAACTAAATTGAGCTTGAATGCGTCGCCGCCAGATTTCATACGCGGGTAACATATCCCCTGGCTTTCCTTTCAACTTGGCTGGAGAACTTTTTGGTAAATCTGGGAGTGCAATATCTGTAATCTCAGCCGCCGCCTCAGCCGATATCCCACATAAAATCTGACAAGCCATTTCCGTATGTGCGGTTAAATTCCTCGCTCGCAACCGAGTTTTAGCCGCAAACGCCGCGCCCTGAAGCAATTCCGGCTGATACTCTCCAGCCGCTATCTTTAACGCCGCAATCCCGTCACTGTCTACGCCGCCTGCATAAGTACAAGCTAAACCAATCCCACTCCACAAATCAGCGCGTCTAACTGGGGGAAAATTCTGAATAGTTTGGGGAATGCGAGTCACATTTGCCCCATTGACAAACCAAATACTGCGACCTAAGCCTTGGTCAAATACATTGCCAGCATACCCTGAGAGTTTTTTAGGAATGGCTATCCTGTTAACAAAATCTCGTCCGTAAAAATACCCTTGGTGAAAGCCGTACCCGTCAATGGCTAACCAACTCAGCAACGGGTCAAGTTTGGCTAAATAATTATCCCTCAACCAAGGTAATCGCGCGATCGCCCAGCCGACACCAACATGTACCATGTAGGTATGATCTGCCCCAGCCTCTCCGAGAAACTGTTCTACACGATTCCGTTTCCAGGGAATTAGTCCATCCAACAGCGCTAAACCCATCGCCGCCCCTTCAAACGCAAACCCGCGCCACTCAAGGGAAACAGTGTTGAGTTGGGCAAGAAGAAGGTTAGAGCAGTCGTATGCGATCGCGCCATGATAGCCTTGCAAAAAGATACGCCCCACTTTTTCTAACCGTTGCTGGGTTTGAGCATCGTTACATTGAAATCCACGACGAGCAAATGTCGCTTCCTCTGGGGAAATACTAAAGAGAGATTTGCGAAGAGAATTTAGTGAAGGAATTCTATTGGTTTTGGGTTTTGTTAAGGTTTGCAGCATAAAATATTCCTGAGTTCTGACGATGCAGTCTTTGGAGTTAATCACAGAGGTTAAGCGCCCCAATTTATCTGGATGGAGCGCATTTTTTCGATTACCCGTTACTTATCCTGCTTCGCTAGCCGCTTCTTAGTAAATCCCAGGATTGCCCCTAGTCCAAAGATGGACGCGATCGCGGTTCCAGGTTCTGGAACTGGATGAACGATGTGAGTTTCATTTAATTGACCAACCTGATAAACAATGCCATCTACTTCTGTAAAGAGTAATCCATCACCACAATAGGTAATTGCTGCATCGGGAAACAGATCAGCATGAGGGCATTCAATCTCTACAGCACCATTTTCTACCATGTCTGGAGAAACCCCCTTCAGCTGGCGATCGCCAACTATTGTCGTACTGCCGAAGAGAGACAAAGATCCCGCATCGATTGAAAAATCAACATCAAAGAAACTATCCGCCATGCCGTCCCCATCTAGATCTTGAATTTTCCCTGTTCCCGATGCTGAAAGGCTGATGTCTCCTAAAAAATTATCACTACCCGTTAAGGTATGATTGAGTACAGTTTTAATTATCCCATTTTCTCCTTCCTCTCGATCAACCACAACTGGACCAGAAAGCATTAGTGCATTATCGCCGACACGATGCCCTGTGAAATTCTCAGGAAAAATGTCTTGTTGCAGAATTTCCTCTAACAAGGGTACATCCAGCCACAAATCAATGAAAGCCCAGCTATTGGGGAAATAATCACGTCCCTCTGGACATTCATTAACCCAATTCACGCCATCTTTGCCTAAGCTACAATCAGCTGCTGCCTGCGCCGACTCTGGCACACCCACCAGCGCGATCGCACCTAACGTTGCAGCTCCAACTATCGGTGTCGCTTTGCCCAGAATCTGTCTTGACCATGAAGCAATTGCCACTTGATTCCTCCTTTTCTATGTATATGTAATTGGTAAAAATGCTTATTCAGAATTGTTCTCGTCTTGACTGAATAACCACAGGGTCAATTTAAAGATAGATTCAAGAAAAAGCAATCGTCTTTACATAATCTTTATAAAGTTACATTCCGTTTACATTTATGGATGTAAACGCCTATTAACTGTAAAAGTTGCATAATGTAACGTTACACCCGAATGATTTGATAAAAGTCAACCTATTTTTCGTATAAAAATCAATAAATGTAAACTTATTTAAAGGGATCGCCAAAAAGCCTGACCACAACTTATGCTTGATTGTTTGGGCTTCACAGTGAGAGGTGAGCGATTCATAAGGTAAAGTAACTGAACAGTCTAAGGCAATCTTTATACTCAGCTTTACTCAATCTTCATATTCCGCCATGCTGGACTAAGGATTTTGCCACAAATCTACATTCATCAAGCCATTCCCACATTCCCCAACGCTCCAAATATTGAGAATGATTCTGAAAATCCCTCTGCCTTGGTTGCAACTCACCTATAAAAAGATGCGATTCTTCGTCGCACTCATGGGAATTGGCTTCGCCGTGATGCTGATGTTTCTGCAACTTGGACTCCGGGATGCCCTTTTTGACAGTGCGGTGCGCCTGCATCGGAGTTTAGAGGCTGACATTATCCTGCTGAGTCCCCTTTCCACAGCATCCATTGCCATGGAAAGCTTTTCCCAACGCCACTTATATAAAGCCTTAGGATATGCTGGCGTCGAATCAGTTAGTTCTGTCTATGTTGATTTTGCCGTCTGGAAAAACTTAAAAGCTCGTCGCGCTCGTCTCATCTTTGTCATTGGCATCAATCCCACGGATCAGGTGTTAAATTTGCCTGGAGTGCAACAAAATATTAATCAAATTAAACGAGAAGACGTTGCCTTATTCGATCAAGCCTCTCGACCAGAATTTGGACCCATTGCACAGGAATTCAATCAGGGAGAAACCGTCATTGCTGAAGTCAGGGGTCATCGCCTGAAAATTGGCGGGTTATTCCAACTTGGCACCTCCTTTGGCACCGACGGCAACTTAATTATGAGTGACTACACCTTCTTACGAGTTTTTAATAATCGCGTTGATGGATTAATTGATATTGGCTTAATCAAGCTCAATCCTAAGGCAAATCCCAACCGTGTCTTAAACCAATTGAAGCGCAGTTTAAGTGATGGCGTTAAAGTTTTCTCCAAGCAAGAGTATATTGAATTTGAAAAAAACTATTGGAATACCAGTACAGCCATTGGGTTTATTTTCGATCTGGGTGCAGTCGTCGGATTTACCGTTGGCACAGTCATTGTCTACCAAATCCTTTATGCGGATGTCTCAGATCACCTTTCGGAATACGCCACACTAAAAGCGATCGGTTATACCCACAACTATTTATTAAAGGTAGTTTTTCAAGAAGCTTTGATTTTAGCCAGTTTTGGTTATATTCCAGGTCTTGCTATTTCTTTAGGTCTCTATAGTCTAGTCAAAAGTGCGACACTTTTACCGATTGCGATGAACCTGAGCCGTGCTGCATTTGTTCTTGGCTTAACCACATTAATGTGTGTAATTTCTGGGGCAATTGCGATGCAGAAACTGCGAGACGCTGATCCGGTTAATAGTTTCTAGTATAAACAATCTACTTCAAACCAAAACCAGCGAGACTCAGACTCAATCCAATTTAGCTGAGGTATGAGAATGTCTGGTCGGTTCTGATCAACGATAAAAATAGCACACAATTTCTCTTTGAACTAAGAATGCTTGACTGGATGAATCGTACTTTTATTTTTTATCTCTGGCAAGACCTATTTAGAAAAAAATAAGAAACTCAACAAAAATAAATATTTTCAATTTACTTACATTATTTTGGTCTGAGTTAAATTTTGCAGCACATAACACACATTTAAGTCAAAATTATTAAATATTTCTTTATATAAAAATCAATCAAAGTAAATTTATTTAAACCCTAATTTTTCACTTTAAAACCTGGTACAATTCACCAGGGGAAAATAATAATTGCTCTGTGCGGTTATTATCCCCAAATGAAGCTAATTAAATGGAGATTGTCATGGTACTCGGTATAGGTGGCTTATTGCCCAGTATCGGTGTGGAGATTCCGTGCAGTTGCTACGCGACCAACGTCCCCTTGGAGGTTAACGTCCTCGGACTCGTTACGCTGAACTTCAAAGGAGGGATCACGGTGCGAGTAGAGGGGAACCTCCGTGAAGGTCTCGGCGGTGTCCGGCTCAGGGTGATCGGTCACGAGGTCTCGGCTGATAGTGATGTTCTCGGTACAGTTACCATCAGTCAGGCTGATATTGACGTGACGCCGCTCAGCCTGCTTCAACTCACCAAGACTCTGCCGCCGACTTTCCGGCAGGCGATGTTTCTGGATTTCACTGTAACCATCGAGAAGCCACCGGGTGGCGGTCCGCCCTTGGTGTTATCGACCACGAAGACAGCCCAGCTACTCAACGACAACTTGAAACAGTTTCCACCGCAGGGTGACGTTTATCGGCTGCAAGAACCTGTTGAACTCGCGCCTGTAGGCGCGCCAGATCAAGTGGTCGCCAAGCTCCTGCAGTTCCCCGTCACGGTGACGCACAACCCCTAACTGGCTAAATCTAAATCACCTTTGTAGGTTGGGTTCTAGGAACGAAACCCAAAGCTATCGTTAGCCTGTTGGGTAACGCTATCGCTCTACCCAACCTAATGAGTTCAGACCCAAATAACACATCACCGGAACAGGAAAAGGCTCCAGAGCAAACTCCAACCGTTGACCCAAAGGATTTAGCGATGAAACCCGGTTATATTGCCGATCGCGACGCCCAGGAAACTGTAAACAATCCAGCCGTAGCACCGCAAATGCTCAATGATCCCAGTGACGATCGGGGAGATTTAAGACGGGATTGACCTTGGGGTATTTTTGTGCTGATGCGATCGCAAAAACTGGGCAAGGGGAATCCGCGATCGCATCAGCATCTCCTTGCCCAACCCCCTTAAATCGGGTTCGCCACCGATGGCTCTAAATCCACTTGAGAATCACCCATGGGTTGATACCCATTCTCTGGGAGAGGGCGTCGTTCCTCAATCAAGCGAATCGTACCACTCACCTTTTCCGGGAAAATCACCACCAAACCACCGGACGCCACTCCGTCTAACGCGGTGTTAATCGCCTCGGTTTCATCAAGAATAATTTCATAATTGCTATCCTGATTTTGCGCCAAAATTCCCTTGCGAATCAACTCCGCCGCGTCACCACTAGGACGTCCCCGTCGATCCGCATCTTCTTTAATAATGATCCGGTCGAAAATTTGTGCTGAGAGTCGTCCTAAGTTAATGAAATCCTCATCCCGGCGATCGCCAGGTCCACCGACGACGCCAACCCGTTCCCCAGACCAATTGCGGACAAAGCCGCCCACAGCTTCATAACTAGCGGCATTATGGGCATAATCCACCAAGGCATGATAATCACCCAGGTTAAATAAATTCATCCGTCCCGGTGTCTGAGCCACAGACGCCCGGAATGTGGTTAAAGCGTCACGAATTGCCTCAATAGGAACACCTTGAGCAAAAGCGGCGAGACTAGCGGCTAAAGCATTAGCAATTTGAAACGGTGCCATTCCTCTCATCGTTACAGGCATATTTTCCGCCTTCTCAATCCGCAGCGTCCATTCACCTCGGATTAATGACAGATAGCCATTTTCATACACAGCCGCCAAACCCCCCTGCCTGGTGTGAGCTTGCACCACCTCGTTGTCGGGATTCATGGAGAAAAATGCCAGATGCCCTTTGACGCGCTGTGCCATCGCTGTAACCAGGGGATCTTCGGCATTTAGAATGGCATAGCCAGATGGACTCACGGATTCAGCCACCACACTCTTGAGATGCGCCATCTGGTCGAGGGTATCAATGTCACCAATTCCCAAATGATCCGCCGAGACATTTAACACAACGCCCACATCACAAGCATCAAAGGCTAAACCCGATCGCAGAATCCCGCCTCGTGCTGTTTCCAATACCGCCACCTCAACCGTCGGATCTTTGAGAATCACTTGAGCGCTTTGGGGTCCGGTGGTGTCTCCTTTTTCCACCAGATGATCGCCAATGTAGATCCCATCGGTGGTGGTATACCCCACAACATGACCTGTTTGCTTATAGATATGGGCAAGCAAGCGAGTGGTTGTGGTTTTACCATTCGTCCCTGTAACCGCCAGAATGGGAACGCGACTCTGTTGTCCGGGCGGAAACAGCATATCCATCACCGGAGCGGCGACATTGCGCGGTAAGCCTTGAGAGGGACAAACATGCATTCGGAATCCCGGTGCTGCATTCACTTCCACAACCACGCCGTCAATGTCCCGTAGGGGTTTGGCAATATCGGGCGTAACAATATCAATCCCGGCAATATCCAGACCAATAATTTTAGCCACACGCTCAGCTAACCAAATGTTTTCGGGGTGGATATCGTCCGTGCAGTCTATGGCAATACCCCCCGTACTCAGATTAGCCGTTGCCCGTAAATAACAAACCTCATCTTCTTTGAGGACTGTATCTAAACTGTAACCCTGACGTTCTAGTACACTCAAACTCGTATGATCGACGACAATTTTCGTCAGGACGTTATCATGTCCATCTCCCCGATTGGGATCGCGGTTCGTCTGTTCAATCAGTTCTTCAACCGTAGACTTACCATCCCCAATTACCCGTGCTGGAATCCGCTGGGCGACGGCTTCAACTTTCCCGTTAATCACCAAGACGCGGTGGTCAAAGCCGGGATAATAGCGCTCGACAATCACTGCACGGGAGATATCCTTGGCGCGGTCATAGGCTTTTTCCGTTTCGTCCCAGGTGCGAATGTCAATCGTAATCCCACGCCCATGATTACCATCTAGGGGTTTAATCACAATCGGATAGCCCCCCAACTCTTCTATCGCGCCCTCTAATTCGTCTAAATAACACACCGTTGTGCCTCGGGGAACCGGAACACCCGCATCGAACAAAATCTTCTTCGTCCCTTCTTTATCACAGGCTAATTCCACCCCTAAAATTCCGGAGTAATTACTCAAGGTGGCTTGTATTCGCTTCTGATGCACCCCGTAGCCAAGCTGAATCATGGCTCTGGCACTTAAGGGAAGCCAGGGGATGCCTCTGGCGTCGGCTTCTTTGACCAGGGCTTCTGTACTCGGTCCTAATGCCGCATCGCGAGCGAGTTCGGTGAGGTCTTTTATGTCTTGGTTTAACTCACCTTGGGGATAGGTTCCGGTATCGATAATACTTTGACACAAGCGCACGGCTGCTCTGGCTGCATAGCGACCGGCCTGTTCATCAATGTACTCAAAGACGACTTGATAAATTCCGGCTGTCCCGGTTTCCCGCGTCCGACCAAACCCGACGCGCATTCCCGCTAATTCCTGAAGTTCGAGCGCCAGATGTTCGATAATATGCCCCATCATCGTGCCTTCCCTGACCCGACTTAAGAACCCACCTCGAACACCTGGAGAACAGAAATGCCCTTCCAGGCTCGGTAGCGCCTGCACCAGTCCCTTGTAGAATCCCGGAAGTACATTGGAGGGTTTATCAATGAGTTCCTCCAAATCAAGACGCATGACAATGAGTTTTTGGCGTCGAATGCTCCAGTAATTGGGACCGCGTAACGTCTGGATTTTTAGAATTCTCATAGTGATGAAATCGGGGATGGTTCACAACGTCGGCAAGGAAACACAAACTAGCAACTGTGCAAAATCTATTTTAGGAATTTCTGTAACATTACGTGACATTCTCCTACGCTGAATCTCGCCTATTAAGGCGTAGGCGTCCAAGTATCGCTACTTACATTTTCTCGTCAACATTTTTCGCGGTTCTCAGAAGTCCTCCACGTAGTAGGGGGGGAATCGTTTACTCTTGCCCAGACGGGATTTACCCGCTTTGAGTGGATGGGAAATCTTATCTAGTTTCCGACTGTTCAAAGGGATCAAACTGTTCATCATGAACATTTTGCTGGGACGATTGGCGATTTCAGCCTGCTTGGGAGCCGTTGGATTGAGTCTTAGGGGTTGACTGGCATTAATGCCCGTTTATAGACATGATAGCGATCGCCATGACAAAAAATATGCACCCGGAGGTTATGCAGACTAATGGGTTCGGTGCTGTCAATATCCACCTGATTGGTGTGAGACACTTCTGTGGGATCAATAATCGTCACCGTACCTTTGCCCATGACCTGTAACCAACCATCTCGCTCGAAGATAATACAAGTATCTTCATCGATCCCAATCCCTAAGCGATCCGGGTGCATGGCGATCGCACTCATCAAGCGGGCGATGCGATTTCGATTCAGAAAATGCTGATCGACGATCACTTCAGGAATAATCCCTAAACCCGTTGCCATATCGACTAAGGAGCGATTCGGCGACTCACCACTCCCACCGCCTGCGATCATGTGATGACCCATTACCGCCGCACCTGCACTGGTTCCTGCCAAGGTAATCTCCCCTAAATGTACCCGTTGACGGACTTTTTCCATTAAAGGGGTATCGGAGAGCAAACCGCACAAGCGCAGTTGATCCCCACCAGTCATGAATACACCCGTACAGGTTTCCACATACTCTTGTAGCTCAGCATCCGAACCTTGAGCGCGATCGCGCACATCAAGGACTTTAATTTCCTTTGCCCCCATATCCTCAAAGATCCGCTGATAGCGCTCGCCAATAAGCGCTGGTTCTCGCGACGCGGATGGAATAATCGCAATTCTCGCCTCACCTGAACCCGATCGACGAAAAAAGGTTTGCAGGATCTCCCGTCCATGAACTTTGTCTTCCGCACCACCAATAACAATGATTGCGGTTTTTGTCGATTGAGGCATTTTCGTCACTTGGAATTGAGAGTCTAACTGCAGCATACTGTCGAGTTCGAGCATAAGGTGAGTTCAATATTTGAGTATCGCGCTAGGGCTAGGACTGTCTACTTTATTATGATTTTGACCCTAGCTCAACTACTGATTTAGGTTGTTCTTGGTAAGCTTCACCACAACTAAACACCATCGCGCTTGGCTTTCATCAGATGCACTCTACAGCCGCCTAAATGCGGTGACTCGATGGAAATCGTTAATTGTTTAGCCACGGAAGAACGCTTACTCACGGCACTCAGCCGTGCGGAGGAAGTCTGGCGTTTCCCAGTCATCATGGCAAATTATACCAATAATTACTTATACTATGATATAAGATTGACCCTTTTTGTCTTGAGAACGACCCAATCCTTGTGCGTTTTGATGTTGTAACACTGTTTCCTGATTTCTTTTCCTCTCCCCTAGCGTCAGGACTGCTGGGTAAGGCATTGACCAAACAAATCGCCCAAGTGCACCTGGTCAATCCTCGTGATTTTGCCACGGATAAACACCGACGGGTTGACGATGAACCTTATGGGGGTGGCGTGGGGATGTTAATGAAACCCGAACCGATTTTTGCGGCTGTGGAGTCGTTGCCCATATTACCTCGGCGAGAGGTAATTCTGATGACGCCCCAGGGACAACCCCTGAATCAGCCACTGTTGGTGGATTTGGCGACAGGTTATGACCAGATTGTGATCATCTGTGGGCATTATGAGGGTGTCGATGAACGAGTTTTACATTTAGTAACGAAAGAGGTGTCCTTAGGGGATTTTGTCTTAACCTGCGGTGAAATTCCCGCACTCGCCCTGATTAATGGGGTGGTGAGATTACGCCCCGGAACCGTGGGGAAGGTGGAATCCCTCAAATCAGAAAGTTTTGAAGCCGGATTATTGGATTATCCTCAGTGGACACGCCCTGCTGAATTTCGCGGTTGGCAAGTCCCAGAGATTTTATTATCGGGCAATCATCAGGCAATTGACCAGTGGCGCAAAGACCAACAGATTCACAGAACCCGGGAACGTCGCCCTGATTTATACGACAAATGGGTTAAGCAGACTGAGAATCTACCGAGTTCTCATCCAACAAGGGATAGAGACACAGGGGAAGCCCGGTTGTAGGGGTGGGTTTTACCAATAACCTTTTGTCGATATCAGATAACTTGACTAAACCCGCCCTTCTCTGGGAACAAGGGAAGATAAGGTGGGAAAGACAATTCTTCTATGAATGACACTTAGGAAAAGGGCGGGTTTACTTACCGGGGAAGTTTTTTGCACTAGATAATAGTAAAACCCGCCCCTACTAACCCAATTATTGACAGACGAGTTTTTTTGCCGCGTCTCTACTTTCAGATGTGTCACAATGAAACTCGATTGGAATTAAATCCTTGCTGCTTTTAACTGTGCTTTCTTTTATGAAATCGTCTGAGTTGCTGAAAAACTTATCAACTCCTGCACAGATAGTGTTGCGACCCATGTTGCTGATTTCCTTGGTGTTGCACGGTATTGTGCTAATGCTACCGATTTCCGATGATCTGAGAAAATCTGAGAACCCTGAAAAAGAGGAAACGGTTAAAATTACCAAATTACCTTCTCCTTCCATTCCTAAATCCTCTCCCTCCCCGAAATCGACTTCTAGAGTCACTCCTCAAAGGAGTCCAGTCACTCTTGCCCAAACTCCTCAGAGGCGTCAGACTAATTCTCAAATCATTATCAATCGTCCGGAGTCTCCGGCAAATCCGTCTTCTAATCAGCCAATTAACCAACCGTCTGTTAGTTCTAAATTGTCTCAGACAAAAAAACAGCAAACTTCTGAAACATCAAATGTTGTTCAGACTGATCAGGACAAAACTTCAGATACATTAGACGAGTCTGATCAAAACTATACCCCACCCCAACCCGCCCAAAAAGAGGTTAATTTTTTCGCAATATTTCCTCGTTATCCAGGGGCAGAGAAAGGCTCTGGTGGTGTACTTAGACCAGAGTTTGATGAAGCAACGTATATATGGCATATAGAAGAGGACTTGGAAAAAGTAGCGTCTAAGTTTGAGAAGGAACTATTGCCTAATCAAGATTTTCAGCAACCCAAACCTCTAAAAAATGAGGGTAATTTTAGAGTTTATGAAGTGTCAAATACGAAAGGCAATGAAACTAAGTATTTGCATTTAATTCACAAAGACAGTAAAACTTCTATTTATTTAGAATCCGAAAGTTATGATCTAAAAGAATTAGTCAAAAATAAAACAGAAGATAGAGCTGAATTTTTAGTTATGGCATCTTTAAGTACTGCTATTGAAACTCTAAAACTACAATATAAACTCAAAGATTTCAATGTAGAAGATGACTTAAATACTCTTATTGAAGCCGATAAGTTTAAAAGAGCAATTTTTGATTTCACAATAGCACGAAAAACAACAGCAGATCATCCGATATCCCCCCAAGAACTTGCTAATACCTTGAATGAACAACTGCAAAGTTTAGAATTTGAGCCGTTATCGCCAACGGGAGATGGCGAGTATGGCGGAGGAACTCTTTACAAAATAAAGAAGGATAGATTTGAACGTTATCTGATTTTGACACCTGCAAAAGATGAAAAAGAAAATTTGATCACAGTGATTATTTTAGCTGAAGATGATCCTCGCCAGTAGAAAACAAGATACTCAATTACTCTCAATAGCCAAGGAAACGCGATCGCCTCCCACATTCCGCATTTGAGCTAATAGCTGAATCACTTGCTCGTAGGGCAATTGACTGTCGGCTTGTAAGAAGACAGCCCCTTGAGGATTTTGAGATAAATAGGTTTGCATTTGCTCAAACAATTGCTCTTGGCTGACCGATTGATTACTGATGACCAGTTGTCCTGGGGACTTCAATTGTACAATTAAAGGAGCGGGATTTTCCTGCGGCTGAGTTGGATTATTTTCATTATTAGGGAGTTGAACATTGACGCCTTCTTGAGTGGTTAACATCATGGAAGTCATCACGAAAAAAGCTAGAACTCCCATGATCACATTAAGCATAGGAATTAACTGAATGGATGGTATAGATGATTGAGTTCGCTGGGTTCTAAAACGCATTGTTTAACGATTTAAATAAACATGATTATGGGACAGATAATTGAGACTATGGTAACCCATTATAATTGAGTAGAATGGTGTTTTAAGTTGATGCAGGCGGGTCACCCCTACAGATTGTTCATTTTAACGACGCTCAATTGCTAGGGAAACGCGATCGCCACCAATTATTGTCATTTCTTTTAACAGTTTTTGGACATCTTCATACGGTAAATCTCGGTCTGCTTTTAAAACGACTGTAGCATTTTGATTTTGTTCTAGGTATGACTGGATTCTTTCAGACACCTGATTAATAGTAATAACTTGATTATCTAGTAAAATCTCGCCTTGGCGATTCAAGCCAATGACTAGAGTGTTGCGAGTATTTGACTCGCCACTAGCGGTTCCCGTACCAGGTAAACCAGGTAGATTAATGTCCCCTAAGCGCTGACCTGTATAACTCATTGATGTGATAATAAAAAAGGTTAGCACTGACATCATCACATCCATTAAAGGAATCAGATTAACTTCGGGGATTGGTGAGTTTTTTGACTTGTTTCTAAAGTGCATGAATCCTAGATTTTTTGAAGCCTATCATTGCAAAAATTACTTAAACGCTTCTCCCAAGCTAGGGAAATGCTTGCACCCAAAGCCATGTAGAATCTATTCCATCATTTCATAATTTTACTGACTTAAAGGTTTATAGTTAGCAATTTCAGCATTTATAGAAGACAGCGCAACTACGAACGGTTGGCGAGGGTTGGTTCGTACCAAACCTGGCGATAAATAAGTTCTAACTCACTCCCAACTTCCGCAAAGTAATCCATTTGCTGAGAGTGTAAAGTGACGATAGTTCGGAGAACTAAAAGCGCAATAATTGCCACAATCATACCCGCTGCTGTGGTAATTAGCGCTTCACCGATACCTCCAGCTACTTTTGTCGCCTCAACTGTTGTTCCACCCCCACCAATTTTCAGGTTATTGAATGTACTAATTAAACCCGTAACTGTTCCTAATAGACCAAGTAAAGGGGCAACAGCCACAATAGTTTCCAGGAGTTTTTCACCTTTTCGCATTTTGATGAATTCTTTATCACCAGCGGCTTCCATTGCTAAACGAAAGGTTTCTGGTGTTGGCTGTTTCAGCTTGAGAGGTGCATAGAGAAAGCGACCAATGGGCAAGTTTTGAGCCGATTCAGCTATGTCTCTAGCCTGTTCTAAATTAGACTGTGCCGCCGCTAGCACATCGTTCACCAGGGTAGCTTCTTGGCTTAATAATCGAAACCAAAACCAAGCACGATCTAGCCCACAGGATATCGTTAATATAGATAATCCCAGAATGGGCAGCATTACTAAACCGCCTTGGATTAATAAATCATAGACTCTTGTCATTGGAAATCTCAGACTAATTTCGCAAAATTAACCCTGGTAACTTTTATACTATAACGCGACAGACCTATTGTCCAACAGGTAAGGAACTAGATCTCCGACTTCTTGAAGACATTGGAGATGGGGTAGGAAAATGGGATTTATCTTCAGTTTAACTCTTTTGCGATCGCGACTCGATAGTCCTGGTCAATTAAAGCCATATTGAACATAGTTGGACGGTTGCGTAAAAACTTAATCAGACTCGACTTTGGTTCAAACTTTTTCACACAAGCATCGGCTGTCATTTGGTACTGATTCTGAAACTCTTTCTTTACGTCATTGACGGCTATATCCTTAGTTCCAGATACCTGAATTAGGGTTTCAATTATTCCTTTGATAATCTTCTCTAATTCTTTGACTGAACTTATAGATATTTGAGTGGAGTTAATTGATTTTCCGGTTTTTGGTTCAGCTAGATTACAAGTTGTAACTTCATGAGATTTCCCAGATTTATTGAGCTTAAGTAATGAGGATTTTTGCAAAAAGCTTATAAATTTATCGCCATTACTCAAGTCTTTAAGCACCTGAGTAATGGATTGTTTATACTGTTTACGAAATTCACTACCAACATTGGAAATGGGAACAGAGGTTTGACCAGAATCAGTCATGAGTCTTTTGACTATTTTAACTAATTTTTGTTCTAACTCAACCTTGGATTTAATCGTTGTATTTAAAGAACTATTTAAATCTAAAGATTCGGTCGAGGCACTCGGATTAGGAGCGATAACTGAAGAATCCATTTCAAACAACGTTACATACAACCCTGACTGTTCCGGTAAGTTGTGTAAGACAAACTCATTCGGGTAATCAAGAAAAAAATCTGGAACCGTTTTACCAGGACAGTGGTATGAAACCAAGCAACTTATTGTTGTCTGGTACTGGCGGCGAAATAAACTAGAAATCTTAGACAGTTTAACCCACTGATTTCCGGTGCGAGTTTGTTCAAGTCTAATAATCGCTTTGATTTGCTCAATAAATTTTTCCAGACCCGGAATTTCAGGTGGCGGACTCAGGCAATGTCTTTGAGTCTGGTTCGTATCACTATTTAAAACGGTGATCGTATCCCCTTGTTTGCGAACTAAATAAACAGTAAAGCCATGAGTCCGAAGTGTATTATAAAGATGAGTCATCACTCCATCCGAGGAGCAAACTAATATTTCCCTAGCATTGGGATAATGGATAAAGATTGACGATCCCACCGTTGCCATTTTCACATCGGCACTATCTTTCCCTGGTGGAACGTGAATCAGTTCATACCCACGACTGTGGAATTCTGCGTCTTTTTTGCCGAGGCTGCGCCAATTGGCAAAGGCGACTTTAATTTGAATCGGATAGGTACAGAGTTTTGCTAGAAATTTTTCAGTTTCAATATCCAGTTGTAGGTTCTCGGCGTCTAGTAAAAGAATGGCAATACCTGGGGAATTATTGGTCACTGAAGCCGGAGAAGGTACAGCTTCCGAACTATCTGAACTGACCAATTCCGGCGACGGCGATGGGGAATGTGGGGGAATTGAGGACTGTAGAGTTTGAGTCAATTCACCAAAACTGGGTTGTGTAAAATAGCTGGGAAGGAGTAAAATTTCTAGGAAACGCCGTATGTTTATCAGTTTGGCTTCCTCGTCCTCAGCTTGAGTCAGTCTAGCTTTTAATTTCTTGATGAAGACAGATTGATTGTGCGGGGTATGCCAAGGAGTAGTCCTGTACTTTTCTTTGAGGAGTTCCGGATGCTGCTGTTGGATATCCAGGACGATTTGGTAAACGCGATCGCAAATTTGATCAATAGTCACTGTATCAGTTCCCAATGGCACGCTGGACGGATCAGACATATCACGAAATCGCACAGAGGATAGCGTATGCGTCCATAATAAAAGAAAGAAAAAGCTTTACACATCTTAACTATGGCGAGAGATCTGCGGGCATTCATTCAGCTTTTAGAGGAACGGGGACAGTTGCGCCGGATTAAGGCGTTGGTTGACCCGGATTTAGAAATTGCCGAGATATCCAATCGGATGCTACAGGCAGGCGGACCTGGCTTGCTGTTTGAGAATGTCAAAGGTTCATCATTTCCCGTCGCCATCAACCTGATGGGAACCGAGGAACGGGTGTGTTGGGCGATGAAGATGGAACATCCCCAGGAGTTGGAAACACTGGGGAAAAAGCTGGGAATGCTACAACAGCCAAAACCGCCGAAGAAAATTTCCCAGGCGGTGGAGTTTGGCAAGATTTTATTTGATGTCGTCAAAGCCAAACCGGGACGAGATTTTTTCCCCGCCTGTCAGCAAGTGGTGGTGGAAGGAGACGCCCTGGATTTAAATAAACTGCCCCTAATTCGTCCCTATCCAGGGGATGCGGGAAAAATTATTACCTTGGGGTTGGTGATTACCAAAGATTGTGAAACGGGTATCCCAAATGTGGGTGTATACCGTCTACAACTGCAATCGGGTAATACCATGAGTGTCCATTGGTTATCAGTACGAGGTGGGGCGAGACACCTACGCAAAGCGGCGCAGAATGGCAAGAAACTAGAAATTGCGATCGCGCTAGGGGTTGACCCCTTAATCATTATGGCAGCCGCCACCCCGATTCCCGTAGACCTTTCCGAATGGTTGTTTGCTGGACTCTACGGCGGTTCCGGGGTGCCACTGGCAAAGTGCAAGACGCTAGATTTACAAGTCCCCGCCGACTCAGAGTTTGTCCTCGAAGGGACGATCACACCGGGGGAAGTATTACCCGATGGACCCTTTGGCGATCACATGGGATATTACGGCGGCGTCGAAGATTCCCCGGTGGTTCACTTCCACTGCATGACTCATCGCCAAAACCCAATCTATCTCACCACCTTCAGTGGGCGTCCCCCGAAGGAAGAAGCGATGATGGCGATCGCACTCAATCGGATTTATACGCCAATTTTACGACAACAGGTATCCGAGATTGTGGACTTCTTCCTCCCCATGGAAGCCCTCAGTTACAAAGCCGCGATTATTTCCATTGATAAAGCCTATCCTGGACAAGCTAGACGGGCAGCTTTAGCGTTTTGGAGTGCTTTACCCCAATTTACTTACACCAAATTTGTGATTGTTGTGGATAAAGATATTAATATCCGTGATCCGCGTCAAGTGGTGTGGGCAATTAGTTCCAAAGTAGACCCCACGCGAGATGTATTTATTCTGCCCAATACGCCCTTTGATAGCTTAGATTTTGCCAGTGAAAAGATTGGCTTAGGCGGACGCATGGGGATTGATGCAACGACTAAAATTCCTCCCGAAACTGAACATGAATGGGGTGCACCATTGGAATCAGACGCTGATGTCGCCGCTATGGTGGATCGGCGCTGGGTCGAGTATGGCTTAGATGATTTGGAATTGGGAGACGTTAATCCGAATCTATTTGGCTATGATATGCGGTGAACAAATTTATACCTTCTGCCCAAGACGTTGAGAACGAAGTCAAAGGAATGCAGGAACGCGGCGTTACGAATGCGGAGGTTCTACAAGCCATGGCAGTTATTGCTGACAAACAAGGGGATTCTACCTTAGCCAGAAAACTCGCCAATACAGCCCAGGAGTTAGTAAAAGAAAGGCAAATTTAAGTCAAAACCATGCCCTATGCGCGAAGTGAAGGGTCACGCGCCATGTCTTAGAGCGAAGCGAAGGATTAATCGGGGCGGGTTTAGTTGCATCTGGGTCAAAAAGAGACGATAGTAGTGAAACTCGCCCCTACACCCCTCAAAACTTACAAGTAAGACTATACACAACCGAATCTACCGGACTTGATATGACTGGTAAACCTAATTTTCCTGGCATGAACCCCTACCTGGAACGACCAGACATTTGGCCCGAAGTCCATTATGGGTTAATTAGTGGATTAATGAGGACACTCAACCCAGTACTTAACCCCAAATATCGGGCGGCTGTCGATAAGCGGGTTTATTTGGATTCTGTTTTAGTCGGTATTCCTGATACAACAGTGGTTCAGCAAACGCCTAATCGCACTACAACCTCTACCTCAGCCGCCGTTTTGAGCCAGCCTGAGCGCGTGACGGTACCCATGCTCGAAGAAGTCACTGAACGCTTTTTGGAAATTCGCGAAGTGGCTACTCGCAAGGTTATTACGGTTATTGAAGTGCTATCACCCAAGAATAAACGATCCGGCGAAGGGCGATCGCAGTACCTAAAAAAGCGTCAAACCTTGCTCAGCAGCCAAACCCATTTGGTCGAAATTGATCTGCTCAGAAGCGGTGAACCCATGCCTGTCCAAGGTGGATGCAAAGCAGACTATCAAATCCTGGTCAGTCGAGCCGATGAAAGACCTGCTGCAGAACGCTATCCCTTCAATCTGCGGGAGCCAATACCCGTGTTTTTATTACCCCTGAGCGCCGTAGACGTTGAACCTGCGATCGATTTAGCTACCTTACTTGAACAAGCCTACCAGGAAGCAGCCCTTGACCTGGTGATTGACTATTCGATGCCGCCAGAACCCGCCCTGAGTGAAGCAAATATGGCTTGGCTAGATACCTTACGGTAGTACCCCATCACACTTGAATTAGTCGGACACAATTAAAGTTGAGCATGAGGACAAGGGAACTCTTAATAGGGAACGGGGAATAGTCAGGATTTGAGGATTCTTAACATTTATTAGTACAGCGTACATACTTTATCTCCAGGTACTTAAATCCCATATTCCGCACTTGAGTCCCAGAAATTTTAGAGTGAGTCAATTTAGCGCCTAGGCAGATTGCCTGGGCATTTTTATGCAACATTCTATGATGTAAAACACCTCTTTACTTTAGTTTTATCATCCATCTTTGGTTCATCAGATTTTGGAACTAAAGATGAGCCAAAAAAACGAGAATTACCTTGCCCGTCTCGAACAAATCCGGTGGGGTAAGTATCCCCAATGCCCCTATTGCCAATCCACTCATTCTCGACGCTTAAAAAAAGAACGCCGATATCAATGTAACGAATGCTTTACTTCATATAGCGTTACAGTTGGGACTCTATTTCACAAAACTCATGTTGACTTAGAAAAATGGGTTCTGGCAATTTATCTGGTTCTCAATCCTCTGGAACGGATCAGTGTGCGTCAGTTAGCGAAGAAAATTGGAGTCAATAAGAATACTGCCTCGTATATGATTGCCCGGATTCGTCAGGCAATGACTCAAGAGGCAGACTTGCTACAGCGACTTGTTGAAATTGATTTTGAGTGAATTAACAAGTCCAGTGAGTTTTTTATCCTATCTGTTGTGACATTAACCCCCTAAACCAAAGCCGTTTGAGTTCCCTGATTCCTCCCCTTATAAGGGGAGGGTTAGGGTGGGGTCTGTCTAAAGGTATTGGAGATTTGTCAACTTAATCGGTTAACTCTTTTTAGGAATGTCCAAGGAAGAAAGGTATTTAGACAATGATTCTCCCAACTGTTCTTCGGGTGTCTTTTTTTTATCTGGTTTTTTGGCAGTAAATCCACCAAAAAACCAAACCCAAAGCGAAGTATAGAGGAATAGTATGAAAAATGGTGACAGCATAATCGTTAACGGTAGATAACCCTAATGAAACTAATCCCAGAGATAGGTAAGACTGAGGATACAGTCTTTCACTCCCTCTGCGACTACTGACGGTTAGGAAACTTTCCTTACATCCAAGTGTAAGACTGTGTGTCGAAAAAGTCTCGACCGCTAACTGGGACACTCTGAGGAAGTAGAGACGTAGCATGCTACGTCTCTACAGGGTTTTGGGTGGATGTCAATCCAATTCTATCCGTTATACGGTACTACCAGAGAGCAAGGTTATCCCGATAATATTTTGTGAATTTATTCGGATATGATGGCTAACAATCTGCTGAATTTTATGGTGAAAATGTTTTTCGGTATAGTTTTTAAGACTTGCCAAAAATGCAAGTAATCGTTGCTTATCTAATAGCGGTAACTCCCTAATCAATTCTTCAGCTTCCTCTAACATTCGCTCTTGTGCCTCTGGCATCAACTTTATCCAGTTAGAATACAACAGGTTGCGTTCGACGATAGCCAGCTTCCATTGATATTCGGGCATGTTGCTTTTCCCAGTTAATCATTTGGTATCTGTCGATCATCCTAAATGAAAGAATATGAAGGAATTGCAAAGATGGCACTTTCTGTTGTAAAAAAATTATAAATATAGCAATTTCCCGTCTGATGCGGTACATCGGTGGGGGCGCAAGCTCTCATTGGTTTCAACTTCAGGGCTTACGCAGCAACCCTATCCACAGTAAGTTGACACGGATGTTCAGGAAGAGTCCCCTACAGGTAGCGCCTATGGGGGAATTTGCATAAATCCTGATTATTTAGTTGGCGTCAGCGCCTTGGTTCGAGCTTGAAATCCCGCCGACTTCAGCCTGTCAACCATACCTTCATAATCTTGTACCCAGTATTTAGGATCAAAGCGCACAAATTGACTCTGATTTAACGCCCCAACCCTAGCGATAACTGGCACTTTTTGCGGTTTCCTCTCCCCTGATTGTTCTTGCAAAATCGCTTTCAGATATTCCATGGTCTTTTTGTTTACGTGCTGGGGGGTCAGTTCCACGATAATCATTTGTGCCTTTTCAATGGGTTCGACGTCTTCGATGATCATCTGGATTTTCTCATCTCGTTCATCTGCTTTGCCCCAAACAATTAGACGGGCATCTTTTTCAATTAAGCAACTAATCCGCTCAAAAGTTTTAGGAAAAATCACGCCATCAGCTTGACCTGTAAGGTCTTCCATTTGCACAAATGCCATGCGTTCGCCGCTTGTTTTGGTATTGTGAAATTTTACCTCAGCCAACATGACAATAGCACTAAGCATTGTGCGTTTACTTTGCTCGCCTAACTCGTTGAGGTTAATCGGCATAAGTACCTGATTGGCGACTTGACGCACGGATTTTAGGGGGTTATCTGAGACGTAGAAGCCGAGCAATTCTTTTTCTTGCTGTAGCTTTTCTTGAGCCGAGAAATCATCAACCCTCGGTGTTTTTGGGGCGGCTTTCCAGGCATCATTCCCATCACTGTCGTTATTATCAGCGCTTCCTAACATATCAAAAATATTGATTTGACCACTCTCTCGATCCTTCGCTCGATCTTGCGCCCAACTAATCAGCACATCTAAGTCTTGAATCAGTTGTTTGCGATTCGGTTCTAGGCTATCAAACGCCCCGGAGTAAATCAGGGATTCCAAGGTGCGACGATTCACCACCCGCAAATCCACGCGATCGCAAAAATCGGCTAATGACTGAAAGTCCCCTCTTTTTTCCCGTTTCTGGAGGATATTGTCAATCGCCCCCTCGCCCAAATTCCGAATCGCCGAGAGTCCGAATAAGATTTTGCCAGAGACTGGGGTAAAATCGACCTGCGATCGGTTAATATCCGGTTGCAAGACATCGATGTTCATCGTCGCACAGGTGGCGATGTACTTCTGTACCTTATCCTGATTCCCACTACTAGCCGTCAGCAGCGCCGTCATGTACTCCACCGGATGATTGGCTTTCAGATAAGCCGTTTGATAGGTAACATATCCATAAGCCGTGGAGTGGGACTTGTTAAAGCAATTTGACGCCACCGAGCCATTGAAGAGCATAAAATTATGGTCGCGCTCGACGCCAATGTCATAGACTGGTTGAGTACCCAAGGGTTTGCGACCGATAATTTTAACCACGTTTAGAACTCCTTAATCGTTTCCAAATTGTCCTGACATGTTAAGAGCCGGAATTGTGGGATTGCCCAACGTAGGCAAATCTACCTTATTTAATGCCCTCGTCGCCAATGCTAAAGCAGAGGCGGCGAATTTCCCCTTCTGTACGATTGAGCCGAATGTCGGGGTTGTTGCTGTACCAGATGAACGGTTGTCCGTGCTGGCAAAGATTTCCACCTCTGTCGCAATTGTGCCAACTCGGATTGAGTTTGTCGATATTGCTGGATTGGTGAAGGGGGCGAGTAAAGGTGAGGGACTCGGTAACCAATTTTTAGCCAATATCCGGGAAGTAGATGCCATTGTCCATGTTGTGCGCTGCTTTGATGATGAGAATATTATCCATGTTTCCGGTTCCGTTGATCCAGTGCGCGACATTGACGTGATTAATCTGGAACTGGCGTTAGCAGATTTAGCCCAAGTGGAACGCCGCATGGAACGCACCCGCAAGCAGGCGCGCACGAGTAAAGAGGCGCAGTTGGAACTGGAAGCCTTGGAAAAGTTGAGCGCGGGCTTGAATGAAGGCAAATCGGCGCGGAATATCAGTTTAACTGAAGACGAAGCCGAGGCGGTGAAGCCTTTTGGATTACTCAGTGCTAAACCGATTATATACGCGGCGAATGTGTCAGAAGATGATTTAGCGACTGGGAATGAATGGGTGGAACAAGTCCGACAAGTAGCCACGGCTGAGACAGCGGAAGTCGTGGTGGTTTCGGCGCAAGTGGAGTCGGAATTAGTTGAGTTACCGGAAGATGAACGGGGAGATTTCTTGGAGTCATTAGGCGTGGAAGAAGGGGGATTAAAATCCTTAATTCGCGCTACATACAACTTATTAGGATTACGCACCTTTCTAACCACCGGACCCAAAGAAACCCGTGCTTGGACGATTACAGCAGGAATGAAAGCACCCCAAGCCGCCGGCGCGATTCACACTGATTTTGAGCGGGGTTTTATTCGGGCGGAAACGGTTGCTTATGATGATTTAGTGGCGTCTGGTTCAATGAATGCGGCGAAGGACAAAGGATTAGTGCGGGCGGAAGGGAAAGAGTATGTGGTACAAGAAGGCGATGTGATGCTATTTCGGTTCAATGTTTAAACCGGGTGCGGAACCCGTAGGGGCGTAGGTTGTGCGCCCATTACCCAGTGGCGTGCGCCCTTTACCTGGTGTGCGCCTATTAAACCGTGGTCAATCCCGATCATCGGGGTACATTTAAAATAACCCAAGCGCGATCGCATCGACGATCATACACAAAGGAAACGGTACGGCGACAACCCCTGAGATTATGGATGGGCGCACGCCGTGGGATGGGCGCACGCCGTGCGCCCCTACGAATGGATGAACCGATGGATGGACGGATGGGCAGACAGACAGTTGACATCCTCCCCCGGCTAAAGAGCGCGGGGGATTCCTCACCACGCCACCTTTTTAGGGGTGGTCGCTGATTGGGGTTGACGCTTCGCTGAAGGTTGCCTCCAAATGAGGTCTTACACCCTCTCCACGTCCGTTTATAGTCTCGGAATGCCCTCCCGCGACTTGTATTTACATTACCACAATAGTAGAACGTTATCCGAATTATTTGACTGGCGAATAAATTCGCTACCTAGACGGTTCGCTCGGTTTCATCTCCCAGCTAAAGAGCGTGGGAGCCTTCACCCATCGCTTTTCCGGTAAAATAATCTTGCGATCGCCAATTGGTTATGAATTTTCACCCAGATTACTATCATCGCCATTCGATTCGCCTCAAGGGTTACAATTACGCCCAACCTGGGGCATATTTTGTCACCCTTTGCACATACCAACGCCACTGCTGGTTTGGCGAAATTCGCAACGGGAAAATGGGTTTAAATCAAATTGGTAAGATTGTCGCCCAAGAATGGCTGTATTCGGCTCAATTACGCCAAGAAATCCAATTGGATGCATGGATAATTATGCCCAATCATCTCCACGGTATTGTCATCATTACCCCATCAAAAGAAAGAAATAATCATCCCATTGATCCAATCGATAAGGGAAACAACCCTGGGTTTCCTCAATTTGAATACACTTCCCCCACAGGGAAACAACCCGATACACCCTTATCCAATTTACCCATCCATCGCCCAGCTCGTTCCTTATCCTCATTTATTGCTGGGTTTAAATCCACTGTCACCAAACGCATTAACTTGATGCGTCAATCAATTGGAACTCCCATTTGGCAACGGAACTATTACGAACATATCATTCGCAATCAAAAATCATTATTCAACATCCGAAACTACATTATCAACAATCCCCGTCGATGGGAATCTGACGCAGACAACCCGTACCATGATCCCAATTATCAATCAATGGAATTAGATTTACCATTCTAATCACCCGCCGTTTAAATCCACCCCCGTTGCCAACTGTAGGGGCGCATGGCGTGCGCCCATTACCTGGCGTGCACCCCTACGAATGAATGAACCGATGGAAATCGTGATCAATCCAGATAACCCAGGTACATTTAAAATAACCCAGGCGCGATCGCATGGACGATGTTACACCCAAAAAACCCCAAGGCAATAATCTGGATGAACGTAAACCGTGGTTAATCCAGATAATCTGGGTAAATTGAAGATAACCTAAGCGCGATCGCTTCTCCCCAGGATACACAAAGGAAACGCCATGGCGACAACCACCGACATCATGGGCGCACGCCGTGCGCCCCTACGAATGGATGAACCGATGGAAATCGTGATCAATCCAGATAACCCAGGTGCGATCGCGCCTTGCCATTGTACACCGGAAAACCCGTATAATGATTGAACTCTATTGTGTCCGTATCCGCTATTTTTACACAAGAGAGTGTCAAACCCAACATACAGATTAACGATGAAAAATCTCTGGAATCCTCAAGAAGCCAGTCAATATCAAAGTGACTTAGAACTGCGAGTTTATACATCTCGTCTCTTAGGAAAAGATCCATCTTTAGTTTTGCATGGAGGCGGCAATACCTCGGTCAAAATCACCGAAAAAAACCTAGTCGGAGAAGGAGAAGACATTCTTTATGTCAAAGGGAGTGGTTGGGATTTAGCCACGATTGAAAAAGAAGGGTTTGCTCCCGTGAGAATGGCGCATCTGTTGAAATTAGCCAAACTTCCCGCTTTATCTGATTCTCAGATGGTCAATGAGCTGAAAACTCAGATGACTGTTGCTACAGCCCCTTCTCCTTCTGTTGAAACTATTCTCCATGCCATTTTACCCCACAAATATGTGGATCATACCCATGCCGATGCGATTGTCACCATTACCAATACTCCCAACGGTTTGCAGAGAATTAAGGAAATTTATGGTGAGAAAGTTGTGATCATTCCCTATATTATGCCGGGATTCGATTTAGCCAGATTGTGTGGAGAGAAATTTCCAGTAGAAGCCGATGAAAATACTATCGGAATGGTTTTGATGAATCATGGTATTTTTTCCTTTGGGGATACCGCTAAAGAGTCTTATGACCGAATGATTTCACTGGTTAGTGCAGCGGAAGACTATTTACATAACCATAACGCTTATTCTCCGTCTCCCAGTAGTGTTTGGCAAGAAAAACCTTTAGCTACACCCTTAGCAAAGTTACGTCATAAACTTTCAACAATAACCGGATTTCCGGTTATTTTATCCAGTCATCAATCGCCTAAATATATGGCGTTTGCCCAACGCGAAGATATTGGGGTAATTTCTCAACAAGGTCCAGCGACACCGGATCATGTGATTCGCACCAAGCGTCTGCCTTTAATCGGTCAAGATGTTGAAGCCTATAGTCAAGCCTATCAAGACTATTTCCAAACTCATGCTAGTCCTGAGCATACTATATTAGATACCATTCCCCGAGTTATCCTAGATCCAGAACTAGGACTCTGTACCATTGGCAAAACGATTAAAGCGGCAAATATTGTCGCTGATATCTATGATCATACCATTGATGTCATCGAAACGGCGACCAACTTAGAGGAATATAAACCCCTATCCGCCCAAGATATCTTTGCCGTCGAATATTGGGAGTTAGAACAAGCCAAATTAAAGAAAGGAGGAAAAGAACCCGCCTTCACTGGCGAAATTGCCTTAGTTACAGGAGCCGCGTCGGGTATTGGTAAAGCCTGTGTAGACTCTCTCTTAAAACGAGGTGCTGCTGTTGTGGGTTTAGATATAAATAAGGATATTGAAACCCTGTATAATCGTCCTGACTTTATCGGCATAACTTGTGATGTCACCGATGAAACCGCTATTACTCAAAGTCTAGAAAAAGCGATTCGTAAATTTGGGGGTTTAGATATCTTAATCCTCAATGCGGGCATCTTTCCAGGGGGGTGTCCGATTAAAGATTTATCGACCCAGGAATGGCGAAAGGTGATCACTATTAATTTGGATGCTAACTTAATTTTAATGAGAGAATGTCATCCTTTTTTAAAATTAGCCCCCAAAGGCGGTCGAGTTGTCGTTATTGGCTCGAAAAATGTCTATGCACCTGGAGTGGGTGCAGCCGCTTATTCGGCGTCTAAAGCGGCGTTAAATCAATTGACACGGGTGGCGGCTTTGGAATGGAGTCAAGATAAAATTCGGATCAATTCTGTACATCCGAATGCCGTTTTTGATACCGGAATTTGGACAGAAGAGGTATTAAAGTCTCGTGCGGCTGCTTATGGTTTAACGGTAGACGAATATAAAACCAATAATCTGCTCAACGTTGAAATAACTAGCCATGATGTCGCCGAATTAGCCGTAGAACTCTGTGGAAATTTATTCAGTAAAACAACAGCGGCGAATATTCCCATTGACGGCGGCAATGAACGAGTTGTTTAGAGTAGAGATTGGAGGCTTTCGCCCCATTCACTAATTCAATTATTCCCCGAAACCGGGTTTCTCGTAAAAATAACAACTCTCCTATCAGCATTTCATTTTCATAACCCGGTTTATTAACCGACGCCCTAACCAATGATCAATTGAGTCGCATAGCTAAAATACTCTTGATACAACTGACAACTCACCGTAGCCGTGGTTTCATTGAGATCCACCAAACCTAAACTCTTTAACTTAAATCCTAGTACTTGCTCTAATTCCACAGGTGCTTGCGCCCTCAAAACTTGCTTAAAACCTGTCTCTAACTCAGGATAGTTTTGCAGATAGTTTAATTCTTCGTGCAAATATTGGCTGAAAATTCCGGTTTCACTGGTGGCTGTGCTGAATAATTCCCTTAACGGGATATCGTCAAACACGCTATGATAAAGCGCTAAATTCACTAAATAGGGAAATCCGCCGAATAAACTCATCAGTTCGGCTAATTCCGTTGATGATAACTGAACTCCATACTGTCGGGCTAATTCTTCAACCTGATCAGCGGTAAACCTGGGTAAACTTAAGGATAACCCGACAGTAAACGGTGATTTATTCACATCTAAGGCAATATAACAATCGGTTGACTTAACGAGTACCAGTCTCAGGTTTTGCCAAATTACATTGTAGTTTATTTGCTCATGCCAGCTACGCAACACGGCTAAAAAGTCATGGCTTAAGGAGGGAAAGTTAAACAACTGGTTCACATCATCTAATACCAGGAGTATCGGAGAATCGATGGCTGGCAGGATATAGTCTTGGACATAGGCAGTACAACTGACTAAACTGCCCATATCTTCATCCCAGTAGTCATCGAGTTGAGACGCTAACTCAAGCTGTCGAGTCAGGTTGGCACAAAACCAGCGCCAGAATTTTGCGGTGGAACTGAATAGTTGACTCTCGACTAAGTTTAAGCTGATGTATACTGTGGGAAAGTTGTACTGTTTAGCCCGGTTGATAATTCGTTGCGCTAGAGAGGTTTTTCCCATCTTTTTTGCAGAGGTAATTCGCAGGAATCCACCAGGTTTGAGAATTTCTTGATAACACTTGGATTCGATGGGAGAGCGTTCGATATAAAACGGAGACTCTAAGGGAATGGGGCTACCGGGCAATTGGCAGGAAATCCCTTGTTGGTTTGGGCTTAACTCAGACGGGTAGAGTTGCTTTTTTTGTGCGAGTCGGTTAGATAACTGAACGTAACAATTTTTTTTGCCAATTTTTTCTCCCCAGACATAAGTAAGCTTTTCCCATAATTGCGGCGCAATAGTATGGCTAATATATCGCTCCGAATAATTTTGCTCTTCGGCAATTTCCCGATAGCTTTTTTGGGGATTATTCAGGACTTCCCAGAGTAAGATTTTCTGGATATAGTTCAGTTCGGTTTGAGTTTTATTTTTGATGGATTCCAGGGCGAAATCAAATAGCTCTTGAGTAGAATGCATATCACAACCCATTGAAACAGTGTTGAGGAAAAAAACGACAGTTCACAGGTAAAATTTGACTGTAGGGGCGGGTTTTACGACTATCTTTTCGTTGTTAACCCCGATGAGACTAAACCCGCCCCTAGCCAATGGGATAATTTGAACCATCCCTCTAGTTGAAGATGGCGAATTACTAAAGACTAAACCCGCCCCTAGCCAATGGGATAATTTTGACCCTTTGCTTCACTCAGGGGCATCTGACTTGTCATGGGAAGTCTAGAAACCTGAGTCGGGGCGGGTTTAGTTACTTATGGTTGCAACCGAAAAGATAGTGGTGAAACCCGCCCCTACACCATTCACGCTGACTTGACGCCACATACCGTCAAAAGGTTGTTACCTGAATAGATATTAGGATATCACATGGCTCCCGCCTAAAGTCGCTAACTTGAACGGTAAAATTAGCTAATTTAATATATTGACAAAAAAAAGAAATTATGTAATCAATGCTTGTTCATAAATAAAGCCCAGTCAAACGTCAACCCGTTTTTGTAAAGACTCCATGAATTTGTGGGGAAAATTTGGTGAAGATTAGGGCAGGAGCAATAGCTAACTTTATGTGTTTTTTTCGTTCTGTAATCTGGCTAGAGTAGTTCTAACGGTTCAACTCCAAAACAATAAAAACTAACGATAAAGGTGATAAGTCATGCCGACAGTAATCAATTTTGACGATTTATCTGCTGGTGCAGTTGTCAGTGATCAGTACGACGGAGTAACATTTTCAACGGAATCAGGCTATAATGTCTAGACACTCAGCTTAGCTCCTCTTTTCAACACCTCTAGTCCAAACCTCATCGGTGTAACAAATCTAAGTGGCAATCTTGATGCGAACCAAAACCTTTACCTAGACTTTGAGCAACCCGTTAATAATCTCTCCTTTAGGGTAATAGGTGACGATACCAATGGTACGGCAGCTCTGATTACTGTCTATACGGCTGATGGATCGATTGAAACCGTTAATCTCGTCACCGATGGAAATGGCTTGAACCCAGATCTTATCGATTTATCCTCATTTAGTAACATTACCCGCATTAGTATCAACACCATCACTGATGGCGGTGGTATTGGCTATGATGATTTTCAATATGAACTAGCTCCTGTTGCCAATGCCGACAGCGTTACCACAGCTCAAAATACCCCCCTCACCATTGACGTCAGCACCCTCCTCGCCAATGACACCGATGCCGATAACCCAGCTTCGGATTTACGCATCACTGGGGTTAGCGACGCAGTAGGCGGCACTGTCACCCTCAATGATAATGGTACTGTGGGTGATTTTAGCGATGACTTTATCATCTTCAGCCCAGATAATAGTTTCACCGGGGATGCTAGCTTTAACTATACCCTCAGCGATGGCATCGAAAGTAGTACGGGTGCGGTGACGGTAGGAGTGACTGCCGTTGCTGGACTAATTATCGACGGCGGTAATGGCGTTGATGCCCTCAGCGGTGACGCCGGGGATGACTTTCTCAACGGTGGCAATGGTGCAGATACCCTCGACGGTTTGGCAGGCAATGATACCTTAATCGGTGGCAGGGGTGGGGATGTCGTCAATGGTGGTAATGGTGATGACTTGCTACTGGGAGATGATCTGAATATCGGTGCTGGCGGCGATGACATTCTCAACGGCGGTGCAGGTAACGATATTCTTGATGGTGGCAAAGGTGCTGACATCCTCACAGGCGGTGCCGGGGATGACTTGTTAACCGGTGGTAAGGGTGGCGATACCTTTGTCTTCGCCCCTGGGGAAGGTACTGATACGATTAGTGACTTCCAGGTTACTACAGATTTGATTGGTCTTTCTGGTGGTTTGGACTTAGGTTCTCTCACCTTTAGTGGCGATGAAATCCTGGTTGGTAGTGATGTTCTGGCTATCCTGAATGGGGTGGATACAACCACGCTCACGGCGGCGAATTTCGTCACGGTTTAATCGCTGAAAATGTCAGGGTATTGGCTCGGCACACCTTATTTGATCAATTAATCTTGCGCCCCGAAACCGTAGGGGCGCATGGCATGCGCCCATAAAATCGACATATCTAATCCACCATTTTAGCTGTGTCAATCTAGTACCAGGGTGCACGCCGTAAATCTCAGGGTGCACGCCGTTAATGTCAGGGTGCACGCCGTAAATCTCAGGGTGCACGCCGTTAATGTCAGGGTGTACGCCGTTAATGTCAGGGTGCACGCCGTTAATCTCAGGGCGCACGCCGTGCGCCCCTACGGTTTCAATGCCGTTAATAGAAACGCGATCGCGCCAAATAGTTTATCTAAATCTGTAATCGCGATTCGGGTTTTCTCTTTGGTAAAAGTATCTAATACAAGCCGCCCCAGTTGCCATAATTCTCCATCGGTAACAATGCCATAGACAGGTTGTGTTTCATTCTGGTTCATCTTCTGTGCGGCAATTAACTCCGCAAGGCATTGCCCCCACCCTTCAATAAAGTTATTCTGTTTGGCTTCAACAACGACAATAAGCGGTAAACCCAGAATAGTTTTTCCGAGTTCTGATTTTGTTGATATTAAATAATCCGGTGTGCCTGTGAGTTTATGGTCATAAGTAATGGATTTATGACTCCAGAGTGTGTAGTTGTCAACAAAGCTTTTATAGACTTCTCTTAAGATTGGATAAATAACATTCTCACAGCGAGAGGCTTCAGATGTAAAAACATCTATATTTTCTAGGTTAAATTCAAATTCGTTACGGAAATCATCTGAAGGGTTCAAGTCAATATATGAAATAAAGCTCTCTTCTGAATACTTGATATTGTATTCTTGTTGAACTTGAGCCAGGGATTTGAAGTCTGTAAATGCCATAGGTTGTCTACCACTTTGTTCACGAATTTTATTTTTTATATTTTATTGTACCCCAGGGTAAAGGTGCGTGACGCAAGCGCTAACGCACCCTACGAACCGGAGCGACTTTAAATTCATCAAATTCAATTACATCTGAGTCTAGTTTTGTGGTATCAAAGCGATAACTACTGACGATTCCTGTGCTGGTATCTAAAATACTAAATACGGTGATATCTTTACTGGCAATATAAGGTAAGGGTTGGTTATCTTCCCCCCGTAATGGTGCAATCGTTGGCAGAATCGGTTCTAATCCATTGGGATCTCCTGTAGCGGCATACTCTTTTCCCTTTGGCACTTGGCGCTGTTTTTCGCCCAGGTAAGCCCCATAGGTATTCCCCACATTTGATGATTCCAGAAAATGGATTCCCTGAGAATTCACAAAGCGATTCCAGAGATGGGAATGTCCATATAAAACCAGTTGCACACCTGCGGTTTCGAGTAAGGGGATCACATCCCGAATAATATAATCGGCTTGGTGGGGATAGTCATAACGCACCGCCGTAATTTTGCCTTTTCTATCCCGTTCAATAGTTTGTATGGGGTCAGTATAAGGCGGGACAATATTATCTCCTAAAGAATGGGGAGGATGATGAAACATAACGATTTTGTATTTGGCTTGTTGGAACTCTGGACTGTTGAGTTCAGCCTTGAGCCAGTTAGACTGAGGACTTCCCGGTTTAATTGGTTCAAAAATATGCTGTCCATATCCCCAAGCGGTAGGATTATTTAAATCCGCTTCCCGTTCCCGATATCGTCCTTTGGCATTCGGTTTGAGGCTGGGAGTTCTCCAGATATTCGTAATGTACAGGGAAATTAGACGAATATCACCAAAGGTAATGGCATAATAGTTCTCGTTACTCGGTAGGGTAAAAATCTCGTTGTATGTATCGGTATTAAAGGAATTATCTTTGAGCCCGTTGGGATTGTGGTTAGGGTTTAATAGGGAAGAGATTTGTTGATAAATTTCTGCTGCAACTTGGCGAGGAAGGGGGTCATTGAACTGATCATTTAATCCGCTATCTGTAGAAAATCGTCCCATAACCTCGTGATTTCCAGTGGCGGGAAATAAGGGCGCATGTTGAATTAATTCACCCCCGGTGTAGAGGGTGGTGATGTTATTGTACTCCAGTTTATAATCAGCATGTCCCTGAAGTGCTGGGAAGAAAGCACCGCCGCGATTATCATCAAACCATTCGGAAGCGCGATCGGGAATATTTACTAAGTCTCCGGCGAGAAAAACGGCATCCACATTCCCCACGGTTTCTGCTACCTTTTGTAGATTGACGGCTGTCATTGGCATGAGTTGGTGATCCGAGGTGAGCAGGATTTTTAGGGGGGTATGAGGTGGAGGTGCAGAGGCTAAGGTAAAGGGGTTACTCTTGACAATTTGCCCATCATTCCGCACGCTAGTGACTCGATAGGGAACTCGTTGACCGGGAGTGAGTCGAGTTACCTTGGCTTCATGTCGCCAGATATCCCTTGGCGTCGGTTTTTGGTAAACTAGAGCATCTTCGGTTTGTTCTCCAACACGGGATTTTTGGTCTTCCCGGGTGCGAGTGAGTTTGGTGGTGTTGGCGATCGCAACCTGTCTTAGTCCTTGTCCATAAGCTACACTATGACGGGTTCCAGAAAATTCTGTAAACCAAACCACACGCACAGAGGTGTCGGTAGGCAATTGTAAAAACGGATCACTCAGCAGTTGCGGTGGGGAGAGGTAAGGGGGTTGTTGGGTAAAGATCACGACAAGGGGTGCAAGGGCAATGAAGACGAAAACTAACACCGCTATGAGTTGTGGGCGACTGCTTAAACGATTGACCATGAATCGTCTTCGAGACAAGACTGGATAGATGGAGTCAAGTTTACTTTAGCAATAAGTGAGGATAGGATGCTGTCTACAGCATTACATGACTCGTTTCTTTTAATTGTGCCGACCTAATTTATGCCCTAAAATGTCTAAGCAACCCAAAATCCCTCGTCGTACTATTCCAGTATGCGATCGCGCCATTGAACATCTTCCTGGATTGAGTGAGCAAGATTGCGCTAAGCTTCAGCAACAGGGAATTACGACAACGACTCAACTCCTCAAACTCGCCAATAGTCGCCAATCTCAACAAGTCCTAGCCAATCAACTGCAAATCAAGGCACAATATGTGCATAAATGGGTAGCACTGGCTGATTTAGCTCGCGTACCTAGTATTGGCTATGACTACTGCGGGTTATTGCTGCACGCTGGCATTATTTCAGTAAAGCAGCTTGCTCAAACCCCGACTCACAAGTTACACCAGCAAATTTTACGACTCCAAGTAGCAACGATGCAACGCCGTGATCTGTCTCCTACTGTTGATCAAGTCGCTGCTTGGATTCAACAAGCACAGGAATTGCCTAAGTTGTAGAGACGTTCCATGCAACGTCTCTACTCCTTGGCTAAGACACCATTAAGGAAAATATCAGCAATGCCTTCTGCCATTTCTTGCACATCTTTAAGGGAGGCACCTGGTTCCATAATTGTCTCATCGCTAAACCCCGCCACAGCAAACATACCTAAAAATACCCTGGCAACAACCTTGGGGTTAGTACGGCGATAGATCCCCCGCTCCATCGCCGTTTCAAAGAATGCTTCCGCCACATTAGACATTTTAGCAATGACTTCCGACTGGATGCGATCGCGTAAATCGGGGTGAAACTGGGCTTCCATAAAGCAAACCCGCATCATATCCGCATTTTTATGCATCCGCATCATCCGCCGCCGCATCACCTGCGCCACGGCTTTATAACTCCCCATTTCGCTCAATTCAGTTAGCAAATCCGTGAGCAATTCCACCCATCCTTGAGTCGCCACCTCGACTAATATGGCTTTTTTATTCTCAAAATGGCGAAATAGAGTCCCTTCAGCAACACCCGCTTTTGCGGCTAAGTCGCGGGTTGTTGTCCCGTTATACCCTCGACTGGCAAATAAACGTTGGGCAGCATCTAGGATACGCTGCTTTGTCTCTGTCTCTGACTGAGGGGGCTGATGTAAGATTCGCATTGGACTCCAAAATGAGCTGCAAGGGTTATGGGCGACAAGTTATCTATGCCAGAAAAGGCACGCTTTTAAGATAAGACGTATTTTACACTAGGTTATTTCTTCCCCCAAACGGGTGAAAATTTACAAAAAGTTAGTTGCTACGGATTACACCCGAAATAAAATCTGTAGGGGCATGGCACAGAAGAGCCCCTACAAATAGCTAAACTATATAAAGTTCTGTCACTATTGCCCCACCCCTGACACCTAACATAACGTAGCTGGCTTCTCGCGTCGCGAGGATGACAAATGACAAAAAATCGATCTATTCTGCCTTTTCCGCGTTGGACTGTTCACTTGAGAAAATACCCATGGCGCTCCATCCTGGGAGCGTTCTTAGTCGTAACCCTGGTATGGAGCAGTATACCATTGGGGGCTTTGGCTCGCACCGAAACCCCACCCACTAATGCTGAATCAATCCAACCTTATTTGGATGGCGTGATTGACCAGGTGAGCGAGTTTCGCCTGGATAATGGGATGAAGTTCATCGTCCTCGAACGGCATCAAGCCCCCGTTGTCTCCTTTGCCACCTATGCTGATGTTGGTGGTGTTGACGAACCTGTGGGCAAAACCGGTGTGGCTCACTTTCTGGAACATTTAGCCTTTAAGGGAACCACGAAAATCGGAACGCGAGATTATCAGGCAGAAAAACCCCTGTTAGACCGCTTGGATCAGTTATCGGCACAAATTAAAGCGGCGAAAAAAGCAGGGAACGAGGCAAAGGTTGTCCAATTACAAGCGGAATTTGCCCAAGTCGAAGCCCAAGCCGCTAGCTTGGTCAAGCAAAATGAGTTGGGTCAAATCGTTGAACAAGCTGGAGGCGTCGGGTTAAATGCAGCCACGTCAGCCGATGCGACAGTTTACTTCTATAGCTTCCCCTCCAACAAACTGGAACTGTGGATGTCTTTGGAGTCGGAACGCTTCCTAGAACCTGTGTTTCGCGAATTCTATAAAGAACAAGAAGTGATTCTCGAAGAACGGCGTCTGCGAACCGACAACTCGCCAATCGGTCAAATGATCGAGGCTTTTTTGGATGAAGCTTTCCAAGTCCATCCCTATCGGCGTCCTGTGATTGGCTATGACGAAGACATCCGCAACCTGACTCGTGAAGACGTGCGGCAATTCTTTGAAACTTACTATGTTCCCAGTGAATTAACCGTTGCCATTGTGGGTGATGTTGATCCCGATGAGGTTAAACAGTTGGCTCAAACGTACTTCGGGCGCTATGAGGCAAAACCTGCCGCACCTGAAGTAACCCTAGTCGAACCTCCCCAACAACAAACGCGGGAGGTGACGTTGGAATTACCGTCTCAACCCTGGTATTTAGAAGGATATCATCGACCCTCTCGTACTCATCCTGACCATGTGGTTTATGAAATTATTGGGCGTTTACTCAGCGATGGTCGCACCTCTCGCCTGTATAAATCGTTAGTCCAAGAAAAACAAGTCGCCCTCTCCGCCGCCGGATTTAGCGGTTTTCCAGGAGATAAATATCCAAATCTGATGCTGCTATATGCCCTAACTGCACCCGGACATACTGTTGAAGAAGTGGCGACAGCTTTGCGAGAAGAAATTGAACAACTCAAAACCGAACCCGTTTCACCTCAAGAGCTCGAACGTGTGAAAACTCAAGTCCGTGCTGGCTTATTGCGATCGCTTGATTCTAATATGGGGATGGCACGTAATTTAGTCGAATATGAGGTGAAAACAGGCGACTGGCGTAATCTGTTTAATGAAATCCAGGCAATTGCCCAAGTCACACCGGCTGATATCCAAAGGGTGGCTCAAGAGACGTTCACGCCGGAAAATCGTACCATTGGACGGTTGTTATCGAGTCAATAGTTTGTTGTCATTGGTTATTTGTTGGGTTGAATCTGTTGTCTTGCGAATTGTTTTTTAACGCAGAGGACGCAGAGGTTTACGCAGAGTAACGCAGAGGTTTTGGCGATTGAGTAGGTGGGTGGAAATACACTCAGTTTTATTCGGTTGTGTTAATAGTTCTAAATCTCTGACAAATGACAAAGGACAAATGACGAAGGACAAATGACGAAGGACAAATGACGAAGGACAAATGACGAAGGACAAATGACGAAGGACAAATGACAAATGAGCAATCTTATATTGAATAGATTCGGTCGCAAAGTCTGGCGCTGGTTTGGATTACTGGCTGCTACGATGCTTCTGGTTATCGTATCGCGCACGCCTGCTGTAGCGGCGACGGCGAAGCATTATACCGAGTTAACGTTTCCGCCTCTGTCAGAGATTCAGATTCCTGAGTATACTCGCTATCAACTGGATAATGGCATCGTCGTCTATTTAATGGAAGACCACGAATTGCCCTTGGTGAGTGGTACAGCGATGATTCGTACAGGCGATCGCCTTGAACCGGCTGATCAGGTTGGCTTAGCTAATATTACCGGAGAAGTTCTCCGCACAGGTGGGACAACAGAACATTCGCCGGATGAACTGAATCAGTTACTCGAACAACGAGCGGCGTCTGTGGAAACAGGTATTGATACCTCTGTCGGTAGCGCCAGTTTCAATGCCCTCAGTGAAGATGTGGATATGGTGTTTGACTTATTCGCTGAGGTGATTAAAAAGCCTGCCTTTGCCGAAGATAAGCTGGAGTTGGCGAAAAAGCAACAAGCTGGACAAATTGCCCGTCGCAATGATGATCCTAAAGATATTGCCAGTCGCGAATTTACTAAACTGATTTATGGGGATCAGAGTCCCTATGCCCGCACCATCGAATATAAAACCCTAGCTAATATATCCCGTGATGATGTGGTGGAATTTTATGAGAAATATTTCCATCCAGAACGGATGATTTTGGGTATCGTGGGAGATTTTGATTCAGACAAGATGCGATCGCGGATTCAGGAGAAGTTTGGTAACTGGAATCCCCCATCACCTCCCCCAGAGATAACCGTACCCTCGGCGTCTCAGGCAAAGGAAGAGGGTTTATTTGTCGTGGATCAGGATCAACTTACCCAAAGTTATGTGTATCTGGGACATATTGGTGGAGAATTTGATAACCCTGATTATCCGGCGTTGGATGTGATGAATCAAATCCTGAATGGGTTTGGTGGACGGTTATTTAACGAAGTGCGATCGCGCCAAGGGTTAGCCTATTCTGTCTATGGCTTCTGGAGTCCTCGCCATGACTATCCTGGGATGTTTGTTGCGGGTGGACAAACTCGTTCTGAAGCAACTGTATCCTTCATTCAAGCGATTCGCTCAGAAATTGAGAAAATCCGTACCACACCTGTTACCCCAGAAGAACTTGAGTCTGCTAAAGACCAAGTCCTGAACTCATTTGTGTTTAACTTTCAAGATCCCAGCCAAACCTTATCACGGCTGATGCGGTATGAATATTATGGGTATCCCGAAGATTTTCTCTTCCGCTATCAGCAGAAGGTGAAAGAGACGACGATTGAAGATGTGCAACGGGTGGCTCAAAAATATCTACAACCCAATCAACTGGTTACATTAGTCGTTGGGAATACAGATGCAATTCAGCCTCCCTTAACCAGTCTTTCTAACAATGTCACATCGTTAGATATCACCATTCCCGAACAAAGCAGTTAGTGGTTAAACCTGTAGGGGTGGGTTTTACAGATAACGTTCGGTTGATATCCGATAACTTGACTAAACCCGCCCTTCTAAAAAACATAGGACGAATGACATAAGACATAAAACCAATAACCAATGACACCGACCCAGTTATTAATTTTTGCATCTGCTGGCTTATTTGCCGGAATCCTAGCAGGCTTTTTGGGAATCGGTGGCGGTACAGTTCTTGTACCTTTATTAGTAACGTTAGGATATGACTATCAACAAGCCGTTGCTACAAGCACCCTGTCAATCGTCATTACAGCGATTTCGGGTACATTACAGAATTGGCGGCTGGGTAACATAAATTTTAAACGCATCATTGCCATTGGCTTTCCGGCTATAATAACAGCGCCGATTGGCGCTTATTTAACAGAATTATTTGCCGACTACTGGTTAAAGGCGGCATTCGGACTATTACTCCTAATTAATATTTACTTAGTGCGACTCCGCAAACGTTTGAAAGCCAGAGAAAAGCAAGACGCTCCAGAAACGGAAAATCAACGACAAACTCCACACTCGAAAAGCAAAGCAGCATTAGCCAGAATTGCCACAGGAAGTGCCGCCGGTTTACTCGCTGGCGTATTTGGTGTGGGTGGAGGCGTGATTATGGTGCCCTTGCAAATTTTACTCTTGGGAGAGAGCATTAAAACGGCAATTCAAACCAGTTTAGGCGTGATTGTAATTACCGCAATTTCGGCTTGTGTCGGTCATGCTGTACAAGGGAATGTGTTATGGATTGAGGGGTTACTTCTGGGTACAGGGGGTTTATTGGGAGCGCAAATTAGTACCCGTTTTTTGCCTAAATTACCGGATCAAGTGGTTAGTTTAGCATTTAGTACATTACTGGCTATCTTAGCCATTTACTTTTTCTGGCAGGCATGGCAAAGTTATATAAATGGGGGCTGATATCAAATCCGGGTTAGCCACCCCCTTGATAATCTAGTCCGCGCAGGCGGACTACCCTTCGGGAAGGCTTCGCCTATGTTTGTGTAGCAGCGATTTCAATCGCCTCCTCAAAAAGGGGGACTTTAACGGTAGCAGGGTGTGTTACCCGCATTTCTCACAAACTAATTTGAGAAGCTAATTTGAAGGGGAAAAGTAGAAGTTTTCATGCGCAGAATAG